>JBDTEI010000259.1:0-6613 GCA_039922675.1 Microcoleus sp. | reverse complement strand
ATTGCTGCAATTGAGTCAGCATTCCTTGATAGCGGGGAGCTTGACTCAGAGCCGAAGCCATCAGCGCTTGTTGCTGGTTTAATCCGAGCTGATTTTGCAAGTTAGCATACAGCAAAATCTGCTGGTTGAGCTGAGTTTGCGCGTCCAATCTTTGCGCTTGAAGTTGGCTAATTTGCTGCGCGAGTTGTTGGGTTTGAATTTGCGGATCTATGAAATTGTACTGCTGGCGCAACTTTTGAATTTCTGTTTGCAGAGCTTGTTGGTGCTTTTGCTGGTTAGGAATTTGCGATTTCACAAAATCCAGACTCTGACTAATTTGAGTTCTGGTATCTTGCACGCTATAGTTGCGGTAGCCCAGCGCAACTTTTTCCAAAACAAACTGAATTTTTTTCGGATCAAAATCCCGATATTTGACTTCGATAATTTTGGTATTTTTGAAGCGATTAATTGACAACCTGGTTCCCTGAGACAATGGCAGATTATCTGCTTTTTCGTTCAAAAGATAGTTGTAATTCATCTCAGGATATTTCGCCCGCAACTGCTTAATAATCGGCGACATTACTTGCGGACTTTGCAAAACTTGAATTTGCGATTCGTAGTCAAAACCGGGATTTTCTGGCGTTGCGGGAGTCGCAGGTTGCAGTTTCAGCTCGCCGGAGTAGACTTTTGCTAAAGTGTTTTCCGTAACTGCGGGTTCTACTAATAATTGAAAGTGCCCTTCGTACTCGCTTTTTTGATTCAGCGTCCAGGCAAAAACCCCGGTTGTCACTGCTGCTGCTACGCCGATGACTAAGATGGAGCGACTGCGGCAAATCTCCCAAAAACTTAATTCTTCTTCCTCTATTTTATCCCTGTTAAAAAATTCCTCTTCTTCATAAAACATGGAAGATATTTTTTGCTGTTCTGCGACTTTTTTATTGTTATTAAACAGTGTTATTTGAGATTTTTTACCTGGTTTCATTTGATTGCTACAACTTATTAGTTTAAACGTCTGTACGGCTGGCGCAGTTTCAGAAACCGGGTTTCTGACTAGATATCTCGTTATCGAACCGAAATTTTTGAGACCAAACCGGGTTGATAAGGCCTTAGCGCTAGTCTCTTCAAATCACCGAAAAATATTGAACAACCGGAATATTCCCAACAGAGGGCTTAAAGGAGCGAGAGTCCCGCCTACATTATCCGAGAACGTAGCGCGGCTCGATCGCCTTACCATAATTACATCATTATTTTGCAGTTTGGGATTAGTTTCCTGATTGGCGGTTGCCGAAAAATTCACCTTAACACTTAGCCGGGAAACAGTGCCATTAGGATTGAGGCGAATTAAATCCACCGAATCCATTTCTGCCCGCGATTTATTAAAACCTCCCGCTGCTACCAGCGCTTGATTTAAAGTAGTGTTGGGTAGTAAAGCAAAAGACCCCGGTTTCACGACTTCTCCCACTAGACTCACCTTAATTGAATCCGGTGAAAAATTAGAATTAGCAACTTGTGTGCCTTCGAGTGCATCGAGATTTTCTGCTTTGGGAACGCTTACCGTATCTCCCTGTTGCAGCGCTAAATCTTGCGATACATCTCCCGCTTCCAAAAGTTGCCACAAATTCACATTAATAATTTGTTCGGTGCCCGCCCGCGTCAGGCGGCGAACTTGTATTTGTCTGATATCAGCTACCGGCGTAATGCCGCCGGCCATTTTAATAGCCCTAGTTACAGTTTGCGGCAAAACTGTTTCCCCGCCGCCGGGAGTTTCCTTAGCAGCAAACAAACCAGAATCTGCACCCGATTCATTCTCTTGTACCCTACTTTGCACCTCTTTTGCCAGAGTATAAGTACCGGGGCGAGTTACTTCGCCCACCACAGCAATATTAATTGGTTGAGTGCTTTGTCCGGTAATGTTAGCTACTGCTAAAGTTGGTGCTTCTTGGCGGTTGAGGCTAGTTACAGTGGGAATAAATATAGTATCGCCGTCGCGCAAAGTCATATCGGCGCGCAAATCGCCGTTTTGCAATAATTGCCACAAATCCACATTAATAATTTGTTCCGGTGCGTTGCGCTGGGGGCGACGGATTTTGATTTGCCGCACGTCTGCTGACTGGGTAATTCCGCCCGCCAGTCGCAGCGCCCGCGATATTGTCGGCATTTGAGTCCCGATTTGCTCTGATGTGCCTCCAGGGCCTGCTGCTGAGGATATTGTATAGGCTCCGGGGCGATTGATTTCGCCCGCGATCGCAATTTGCAAAGGACGCGCCGCCAGGAGTTTCAGCGTAATCCAAGGACGTTTGAGATATTTGCCGTATCGCTCCTTGACAGCATTAGAAGCTTGTTCTAGCGTCATTCCGCCCACTCCCAGGCTGCCAATTAATGGCAAACTCAGGGAACCGTCAGCCTCTATTTGGTGTTGACCGTTGGTGCCGCTGTATTCCGGGACGTTGAAGATGTCCATTTGAATGCGATCGCCCGCCCCTAAAGTGTAAACTTCCGATCGTACACTTGAAGGCACACTTGCCGGAACTAAGGGAAATCCCGGCGCTGTCGGTACCGGTACGGGTAGGGTAGAACCCGCAGAAGCAGGAGAAGAAGCTGGAGGAGGAGGAAGAGGAGGAGGAGGAGGTAAAAACTGGGCCGCCGCCGGAGATGAACCCACCGCCAGCACTGACACGGTTAAACTCTGGAGAATTAAATTTTTCACAGCATTACTTCGCCCATAACCCAGCTTGTCACTTTTGCTCAAAACCTCTCCCTCAGTTGCTTTCCTACAAACAGAGGCGATAAATCCTCTGCTTTCCCTCTGTGCGGAGGAGGCCGAAGGGTAAGATTTTCGATCGAGTTGTACGCCCTGCGAAGAACTTTTCATCACCATCGCTGTTTGCCCCTATCCTCTTCTTACCCCGCCAACATCAAATGTAACCCAACTCTTTTAACTTGCTGAGAACTTTTTTAACACAGTCTTCTACACTTTCTCGCTCTGTGTAACAAACGATCTCAGGATTGAGCGGTTCTTCATAAGCATCGTCAATGCCCGTAAAACCTTTGATTTCTCCGGCTCTAGCCTTAGCGTACAGCCCTTTGACATCACGCGCTTCGCACACTTCTAAGCTTGCTTTGA
Source organism: Microcoleus sp. (assembly GCA_039922675.1). Lineage (GTDB taxonomy): Bacteria > Cyanobacteriota > Cyanobacteriia > Cyanobacteriales > Microcoleaceae > Microcoleus. The sequence continues at coordinate 3,510 of JBDTEI010000259.1, read as the reverse complement.
CATACACCTCAACAAAATTTGTCTCCATTGCTCTAATTTCGTCGCGAACTGCTCTGTAGGGGCTAATAGCTGCCGTCATTGCCACAACTCCATTGCGGCTAAGTAGGTTCGCCACAAATCCAATCCGCCGAATATTAGTATCTCGGTCTTCTTTGCTAAAACCCAAACCTTTTGACAAGTTGGTGCGAACGACATCTCCATCCAATATTTCAACTTTGCAGCCTCTGGCTTTCAACTCTGGTTCGAGAGCTTTGCTGATAGTTGTTTTCCCTGAACCGCTCAGTCCGGTGAGCCACAAAATAAAACCTTTTTCCATTTTCAGCCGTTAATAAGTAACTGGGAAATTGTACGACATAAAACTTTATAGATGTACTTTCCCTTTTTTCTATTATGGTGATTCGTAGTGTCATCTTGGCAATAGTTGCGCCCCAAAATGTAGAAATCCAAATTTGCGATCGCTCCCGCTATCTGGGAGTAACAAAAATATGATGTCTCTGGGTAATTACCGATATATCATTTGTAAAGTGTTGACCAAGTAAAATTAAATTCGCGATCGCCACACCCCGAACATCTATCCCGCAGCACCTGACTGAGCCTTTAACAATCTAAAATCTAAAATCTCAAACCTAAAATCTAAAATCCTATGTCTTCCGTCTTAAAAGCAGATGTTTTGGTAGTCGGCGGTGGCACAGGCGGCACAGCCGCAGCCGTGCAAGCAGCCCGCCGCGGTGCCAAAACTATTTTAGTTAGCGAATTCCCCTGGCTGGGAGGAATGCTGACGACAGCGGGCGTTTGTGCCCCCGACGGCAACGAATTAGCCGCCTTTCAGACAGGTTTGTGGGGCGCGTTTCTTCGGGAACTCCAGCAGCGACAAGCGGGAGGTTTGGATTGGGGCTGGGTCAGTTTTTTCACTTACGATCCCCGCATTGGTGCTGAAATTTTTGCTGATTGGGTTAAGTGTTTGCCGAACTTGCAGTGGATTTCTGGACAAATAGCTCAAGATGTGGTGAAGGAAGGCAACAGAATTTCTGGCGTTCGGTTTGCAGATTTTACGGTGGCGGCCAAAATCACTTTGGATGCAACGGAATTGGGAGATTTGCTGGCTTTAGCGGATGTTGGGCATCGTTGGGGTTGGGAATTCCAAGCTGAGTGGGGAGAACCTAGCGCGCCCATCGCCTCTAATGATCTCACAGAACGGTATTCGGTGCAAGCTCCGACTTGGGTGGCAATTATGCAGGATTTTGGAGCTGGTGTGGTTGCGCCAGAAATTCCCGCGCCGCCTGTTGACAATCCCGATCGATTTTCCAATGCTTGGAAAGATTACACTCCTCAACAATTTCTCAATTACGGCCGACTGCCTGGGGGATTGTTGATGATTAATTGGCCGATTCGTGGTAATGATTATGGTGAAGGAGTCGATCGACTAATTGGATCTAAAACATCCCGACAAGAATTCCTCCAAGAAAGTCTCTGGCACAGCCAAAGTTTTGCCCGCTTCATTCAAATGCAACTCGGCCGCCGCTACGGTTTAGCACAAAACATTTTCCCGATTTCAAATATCGAAAATCAACCCAATTCTTCCCTGCTTTCCTCCTTCGCCTTACATCCTTACTACCGAGAAAGTCGCCGTTTACTAGGACTCAGTACAGTCATAGAACAAGATATTTTGCCGATTGTCGGGGGCAGAGTTGCGAAATTGCCGATCGATTCTCAGGGAATTTGCGAGACAATTGCGATCGGCAACTATGCAAATGACCATCACTACACCACCGGCGACATTCCCTTGCAGCCCAAATCCATCCGCTGGGGCGGCCGCTGGACTGGCACTCCCTTCACAATTCCCTACAGTGCGCTCATTCCTGCGAGTACAGACGGATTGCTAGTTTGCGAAAAAAATATTTCCGTGTCTCACATCGCCAACGGTGCAACTCGCTTGCAGCCTGTGGTGATGAATATCGGACAAGCTGCGGGGATGGCGGCGGCTTTGTGCGCGCAAGCTGGATGTCAGCCGCGCGATTTGTCGGTAAGGGTTTTGCAGGAAGCTTTGCTGCAAGATTCTGAGGCGAGGGCGGCGGTTGTTCCTTTATTTAATTTGACACTGGAGCGATCGGATTGGCTCGATCGGCAGCGCTATTATCTCGATCGACCTCAAGCATATCCCGCCAGCGGCGAATGTCCTTTATCTGTCAAAAACTATCCCGAAACCGGATTTCTGGGCGAAAGTTCTGTATTTGAACCCAGAACCTTGACATTTGAACCGGATTTCTCTGTAAATCCCAGCGGTAAAACAGCAAATACCGAAAGCGAATTTTCGGGCATTTTCCGCCGCCTGAGCGCACAAGATTGGACACTAACCCTGACAACTCCCGCATCCTTAGCCGGTCAAACTTGGCAACTCGTGACTTTAGATTCGGAAACCGACAGATTTTTAGAGAGTTGCGAAACAGAAAAGCCTCTGACAGTATCGGGCAGGCTGAATTTTGCCGGTGCTTGGCTGCTGGCAGGAGCAGTAGCATTGAATCGGTGAGGTTTTTTGCAAAGTTCCGAAAATTGCCAGAAATCTATCCTGATCGATCGAGGTAAGTCCGTATCAGGTAATAGACACTGACACGGATACTACCCATGCAAACCTACACTGCAATTGCTTTACTGAGCCTGTTGGGCATTACCTTGAGTGCCAGCGCTGCTCAAGCTTTTGAATCTCCAGCCCCAATGCTCGAAACTGCCACCGCCCAATATATGTTGTCAGCGCAAACTCAACAAAAGGGCGAGCGCGCTCCTGAGAGAGGCAGCGGACGCAGACGTTTTACCGAGCCTAATGTTACTCATTCGCTACAAGATTTATAATGGCACGCTTACGCAAGTGAGTGCCACAACTGAGTTGGTTCGGGCCGTTGATTCGATCTGATTTTCTGGGATTCGAGTTTTTCGGGTTAAACGGCAACTGCACTTTTGTTGACATTCTTTTGGAGATTTTTTTTGTGTGAGAAATGACAGCATATAAACTTAGAACCGCCATCTACCTAGAGATAGACTTTAGGAGCTGGCGGTTTTGTCTTGAAAAAGCTTCTTTGATTCTCCTCTCCCATAATTTCTCGCTTAGAGCAAAGCCGATCGGCTCGGAGCCGCCTCAAATTCCTCCGATCGCAACATTTATTTACGTTCTCCCCCCCCACAGGTGGGGTGAGATTTTCAAGGGCTGCACTATAATTAGTGTGCGATAACTCACTTATCAGAAATTTGGGTAAAAACCCCGTCCTTCTAGGACGGCTTTGGGTTAAAACTAGAATATCTACAGGCTCAAAACACGTTGAAATAGCTACGTTGAGAAGCGCACCTAGACAGTTCAGAGGGGCAATGCTTAGGTGTAACCCTGAAGACAAACAAGTTTAACTTGTGTACTGAAAGTCGCCACAGGGCATTGGGAGACTTTAAACGAGCGTGGAGCGAAGGTCAGACTACTTAGGTAGCACATTGCTGTGAAGCGTTAAGGAATCACTGCACTTTTAA
>JBDTEI010000258.1:0-5066 GCA_039922675.1 Microcoleus sp. | reverse complement strand
CATGACTGAGATGTGGTCGCGGGAGACTCCGCGATCGAGCAACCGCCGAATTACGCCGTCTAATTGTTCTTCTTCCTTAAATACGGCTGAAACTGTGCGTTCTGCTAGATATTCCTCTGTCATTGTTCCTCCTTAAAGGTTTGTCGGTTGTTTATGCTTGTTTTTAGTATATGAGTACGCTGTAGGGCGATCGCATCGATCTTGAGATAGAGGTGAGTGCGATCGGAGATAGTTTGAGGCTCTATCAAAAGAGTTAAGAAATTTTGTAATTGGCGATCGCTCATATTTTATAAACAATTATTTAGCTCTAATATAAGCTCTCAAATATTCCTCAAATATTATTCTATTGTAACGGCTTAATTTTGGTCGTATATTCTGCTTCCAAACGCTCCCACTCAACATTTTCTGCTGCTATATCCGCGTCAATCTGGTCTTGATTAGCGTAATAGTAAGCCAAACCCGCATAAATTTGTGCTAAGGTCAAGTGCGGAAATTCTTCAGCGATTTTTTCAGGAGTCATTCCCGTTTTGTAGTCAATGGCTATGCTTTGCACGGACATTCTTGTACCTGCGATGCGGGGACGGCCGCCGCAAGTTCCCGGCGTGCTGACAATTAGCGTTCCAATATCAACGGCAGTTGTCATATTGACCTCGATTGAGTTAACTTTATTCTATTATAACGCAGCTTCATTTCTACCCGATCGCACTTTCGCAACATTAACCAATGCCCTTAGCACCTTTGTTTCCTGTCGTTCATCCCATTCTCAAAACAGCTTTTCCCGGATGTTTGTGGACGGGAGATATCAACAGCCGAGAAATAGCCCTAACATTTGACGACGGGCCGCACAGACTACACACACCTCAACTGCTAAAAGTTTTAGATAAATACGACATCAAAGCGAGTTTTTTCTGGCTGGGTTTTTGCGTTGATAGGCATCCAGAAACGGCTAAAGAAGTGTACAATCGCGGACACTGGATCGGCCTCCACGGCTACCAGCACGTATCGTTTGCTAAACTCAAAACCCACGAACTAAAACACAGTTTAGAAGACACGCAAAAAGCTATTAGCAAAGCTTGCGATTTAGACCCAAAATTAATCCGCGACGTGCGGCCGCCGAATGGCATTTTTATACCGCGAACATTAGAATTATTGCAGCAGTGGGAATATCGCCCTGTAATGTGGAGTGTCGTCCCGGAAGATTGGGTGCGGCCGGGGGTGATGAAAGTTCTTAGTCGCGTCGTGCAGCAAACAGAAAACGGTTCAATTATTGTACTGCACGACGGCTTTTGCGGCGGCGAAGATGTTGCCGCATCTGCTGATAAAATTATTCCATTGCTTTTGTATAAAGGTTACAAGTTTGTAACAATCGATCGCCTGTGGCAACAAATTTCTGTCTGATTGCGTCAGTACGATCGCTACTCCGAACAAAGAAACCGGGTTTTTTAACCGAAATTAAGGGGTTTCAGCAAGTATTGTGATTAAAAACTCCGGTTTCTTGCCAAAAGTTAAATTTAGCAAAGAGGACGCGAAGATGGCACTAAAAGCAGACACTTTTTATAACCCGCCGCGCTTGGTAGGAGACGACACATCGGAAAATGTTACGCTTTCCGTGGGACAGCTTGCTAATTTTCCTGGTGGAGCGTGGTTGTTGGGCGGAGACGATACTGTAACGGGTTCCTCAAGTGTAGAATTGATTCTGGGGAATGTCGGCGCCGATCGCATTTTTGGCAATGATGGCAACGATTCACTTTACGGCGGCAAAGGCGACGATTCGCTGGTAGGAGAAAATGGCAACGACTTGCTAAAAGGCGAAGTAGGCAACGATTCTCTCATCGGTTTAACCGGCGACGACATTTTGCGGGGAGGCCAAGGTAACGATGCACTGTTTGGCAGCTTCGGCAACGATACTCTCAACGGCGATATTGGTATAGATACTCTCACCGGAGACGAAGGCAATGACGTATTTGTACTCACAAATAAACTCGGCGGTTCTACTGTTGCTCTAGCGGATACTATTACTGATTTTGACAAGGGCGAGGATAAAATTGCCTTAGCAGACGGGCTTCAGTTTGAAAATATCAGAATTTTGCCGGATTCTCAAAATCCAAATAACACTGTAATTCAGCAAGATACAGGGGAGTTTTTGGCCGTTTTAAAAGATGTTAGTAGCAGCACTTTAGAGCGATCGGACTTTATTGTTCCCGGCACGTTAGCCTTTAGCACCAATGATTTTCTAACCAATGAAAGCAGTGTTTCCCAAACTGTCACCGTGACTCGCACAGACGGCAGTGACACTGCTGTCAGCGCCACAGTAACGCTAGATTATCCCAATCCATTTGTGGAGGCAAGCCTGCGGCCATCAAACTTAAATGCTGCCTTTTTTCCCGTCAAGTTAGGTACGGTCAATTTTGCCGCCGGAGACACTACACCTAAAACTGTTAATATTCCTTTAGTCGATGATGCAATTCGTCATTATCCTCGATCGGCTTTGCTGACATTGACCGAACCCACAGGCATCACGAATATTAGCACGCAGAATACAGCTACATTAAAAGTTATAGACGATAGCAACCCACCCAATCCGATTCAAACCTTCGATTTCGTCAAGGCGATCGCAGCCGACGGCAATCGACTGCTCCTTGGTCGCCCAAGCCCTAATGCAAAAGATCCAGGGTATGCTGACTTGTTTGACAGCAATACGGAGAAGTACCTCCAGACTTTTCAGCCACCTACACAATCTGTTTTATTTGGTAACAACGTCGCTATAGCTGACAACAAAGTCCTGATTGCATCTGGCAACAACAAATCATATTTGTTTGATACAAATACAGGTGCACTACAGCAAAGCTTCAGCACTGACGATACCAAATTTTTGACTGACCGCTACCCCGTTATCAAAGTCGCCTTTGTGGGTAACAACGTCCTGATTTCTCCTACTCCAGACTTACCTTTCAGTTATCAAAAAGTTGCTCCTGCATACGTGTTTGACTCCAATACAGGCGCGCTACTGCAAAGCTTTTTCAGTCCCATCCCTAGAAATCTTTTTCCGGTTGAATATGCAAATGCTGTCGGAAACAAAGTTGCGATCGCAGCCCAATCAAAACAACCGTCGGATCCTTCCATTAATGCAGCAGTTTATCTGTTCGATAGCATCAGCGGTCAACTCCTCCAAACTTTGCCAAGTCCAGATCCTGCTGACAATAGTGCTACTTTCGGCAAGGCGATCGTAGCAGTTGGTAACGATATTCTCATAGGATCGCCATTTGCCGATCGCGGTAGGGGTGCAGCGTACCTGTTTGACGGCAATACAGGCTCATTGATCCGAAAGTTTTCCAACCCAAACCAACCCGATTCCAACTTATACAAAAACGATGGTTTCGGAGGTAGCTTGGCAGTTGCAGGGAGTGATATTCTGATTGGAGCAAGCTCCTACGAGTCTCAAGGCGCTGTATATCGCTTTAACAGTACAACAGGAAACCAGATCGAGACTTATTTGGGTACAGATTTAAGAGGATTTACTTCCTTTTTGGGTACAGTTCCACCAGTTAGTTCCTTTGGGGATAACATCGCTATCGCAGGTGAAAAAGTTGCTATCAGCTATTCTATTCCACGCTTCCGTGTATCAGGTGCTACTGCTGCTTTGTTTTAGCAGAGATAGTCAGAAACGAGGGTTTTTTACAATAGGAGTTACGCATTCCCACCAAATAAACCGGGTTTTTCACCTAATTTGCGTTGCTCCAGCCAAAGATTTTCGTAAAAAAACCCGATTTCTTTAATATGAGTGCATAAGTGCTGTAGGTTTTGGTATATTTGCGAATTATGAGGAAGCTGTTCTATGGTTCGATCGCACAAACGTCAAGCTGTCATCGCTTTAGTGATAGCCCTGGGGATAATCATCGGGAATTTAGTGTTTCCAGGCTTAAATGTAGCGCCGGCATTAGCTGAAGCCAAATTTAAAGATGTCAAAGACCATTGGGCCCAAGCCTGCATTGAGGAGTTAGCCGAGAAAAAAATCATCAGCGGCTACTACGAAGACGGCAGTTTTCGCCCGAATCGCCCAGTCAGCCGCGCTGAGTTTGCGGCAATGCTGCGCCGGGCTTTTCCAGATGCAAAAACCGTCCGCAATCCGATCGACTTTGCAGATATTCCCACGAATTACTGGGGTTATAAACCAATTAGAGAAGCTTATCAGACGGGTTTTCTGTCCGGATACAGTGGCAGTATTTTTAACGCAACTTTAAACATTCCCCGCTGGCAAGTTTTAGTCGCCTTAACCAGCGGCTTGAAATATACACCTGCTGGGCCGGCGGCTGAGATTTTGGATGCGACTTTTGAAGATGCGCGGGAAATTCCCGAATTGGCGAGAAATGCGATCGCCGCCGCCGCAGAAAAACAACTCGTGGTCAATTATCCCGCCGTCAAACAGCTAGAACCGACACGCAATGCTACCCGCGCCGAAGTAGCAACTTTCTTGTGTCAGGCGATCGCCAAACCAGGACAAACAGCCTTAGTTCCCTCGCAATACATCGCCCAAGTGCCAACGAATGTCGGCCCGGCGAGAACCACAGAAACCTCGGAATCTGGGAATATTCGGGCGGAAGTTTCGTTCGTGAAAGAAGGAGAAAATGCCAAAAATATCCGCATCAAAATTATCCGCAACGGTCAAACTTTATTAGAAGAACCAGTGCTAATTCCGACTCGTTCTCTAGTAGACAATCCCGACAAAAAAGCCAACGAAGAAGTATCAGAAGGGCGTTTGTTATCGGTGCGAATCCGCGATTTTGACGGCGACAAAGAACCGGAAGTTCTGGCAGATTTAGTCTCAATCAATAGCGGTGTCCGCTGCTGCAATTATTCGTTTATTTACCGCTACGACTCAGCAGCTAAAAAATACACTCATATCAAGCATTTCTGGGGCAATGTGAGCTACGAAGTTGTCGATTTTGGCAAAAATGATATCCCGGAGTTCAAGAGTCAGGACGGGCGATTTGCAGAGGCTTTTACAAATTATGCGGATTCTCGATTGCCGCTGCAAATTTGGCAGTACCGCCAAGGTAAAATGGAAG
>JBDTEI010000257.1:0-16262 GCA_039922675.1 Microcoleus sp. | reverse complement strand
AGGGAAATGGCGAAGCTTTTGGGGCAGGAAGATAATAATTTTGTCAAGTTAGAAGTGATTCCCGATGCTAAATATTTGCTGCCCGATCCGATCGGCACTTTGGAAGCCGCAGAGCAATTAGTCAAAGAAGGTTTTGCCGTTTTGCCTTACATCAATGCCGATCCCCTGCTGGCAAAACGCCTAGAAGAAGTCGGTTGTGCGACAGTCATGCCTTTAGGTTCACCCATCGGTTCAGGACAAGGGATCAATAATGCGGCGAACATTCAAATAATTATTGACACGGTGAAGATTCCTGTGGTGGTAGATGCGGGAATTGGCACTCCCAGCGAAGCGGCCCAAGCAATGGAAATGGGCGCTGATGCACTGTTGATTAATTCCGCCATCGCCAATGCCCAAAATTCCCCCGCTATGGCAAAAGCAATGGGAATGGCAGCAGAAGCGGGACGTTTAGCGTACTTAGCAGGAAGAATGCCTGTCAAAGATTATGCGATCGCCTCTTCTCCCGAAACAGGCACTGTCAACTCAAAATAAATTCCTGAACTTAAGGGCGGCGCTTTGAGATCGTTTTTTGGTAAAGTGATGGCAATCAAAAATATTGAGGATTGTTGCCAATGCCTTACACCACCGAAGAAGACGGACGCTTGAACAACTTTGCCAAAGAGCCGAAGATGTACGACGCAGTACCTCCCAACAAGAACCAGCAGCGGAACTACATCATCATGGGTATTGCAGCAGCCATGTTGGTGGCCGGTTTGGTATATGTGGCTGCTTCAGTCTAAAAACTGGGCTACACTCAAGGCTGCTTGAAATTGCAATTTTAAATAATCCTTCAACTAACCATGTTTTCCAACCAGTGGAAACATGGTTTTTGTGTTTCAATGAAAAGCAGGTAGTTGCGATAATCCTGAACTGTGCCGAGCGAGCTGAAAAACTAAATAAGACCAGCAGAAATTTTGTTTGTTCATATCTGCTAAGTAGGTGGGTACAAATAAATATTAGATGGGTTGGGCGGGTTTTGCCTTCATCTTCTGGCTGGTTTCATAGATTCTTAGCTAAACCCGCCCCCACCAGATACTATTGTTTTTTCGCAATAACCTACTTATCGGGTTCAGGGACTTGGGTTGCAATTAATCAGATGCGATCGTCACAAACAGAAAATTCCTAATTAAAAATCTACAATCATTTGGTCATCACTGGTGCGATTGACTGCCTTCCGGGCCGAGTTGCGAGTTATGAGCGATCGAGATTTTAACTCTCAACTCTACTATCCAAACTCTACTATCCAAAATCTACTATCCAAAATCTATTATCTAAAATCGCCAGACCGTGATGTCTATTCCTTCCCAAAAAGTTTCTAGCTCGAACAAGCAGATATACCAACGCTTGAAACAGGCGATCGACCTCAACTTACGCCGTCAAATTTTTATCGCTGCCTGCGATGACTTGTGCTTGCGGGACTGTCTGGCAGCCCGCTTGCAGGCAGAATTAGCCTCCGGCAGCGCCGACTCCATTGCTCGTCGCTCCTCGATCGACTATCCCCGATTTGTTAGTTTGGAACTCGACTTGAGCCATCCAAATCCTTGGGACTCGATCGCCGCATGGCTGACCCAACATCCACCGCCCCCAAACGGTGGCAGCTACAGCCGTTTGCCTGGATTTCAACTTCTCGGGGCCGAACACCTGACCAGGCACTCACCGGCCGTGCAGTGGTCGTTCCTGAGCTATTTAAGAGACATCGAAGCAAACCTGCAAATGTGCGAGTCTACTCTGTTGCTGTGGGTGTCGCGCCCTTGGCTGAGTTCGATCGAGCAATCAGCCCCGGAATTTTGGCAATGGCGCACCGGAGTATTTGAGTTTGAAGGCGAACCAACTCCAGCTAAGGCAGACTTCGGACACTCCCATGACTTCGGGCACTCGGAAAACTTCGGAAACTTGCGGGACAACGGAGACTCGGACTACCAACTTTTAAGATATTCAGAGTCTGGAGAATCTCCAATTCCCGACGAACAAGTCCCAATTCCCGATCCCCCTTCCCCAGCAAAAGATGGTAAATCCGTCGAACTGGCAGATTTGGTGCTAGCAGCGACATCTCAGGAGTTGGAAGCAGAAAATAATCCCGCATCCGAGGACAATTTTCTGCCGCTGCAAACCCTGCAATACATCGAACTTTTGCAAGAACATCAGTGCTGTTCTGAAGCATTAGCTTTGGCTTATAACAGTTTGGGAAATTACTACCGCGATCGCATTCTGGGCGGAGACGCTTCACCGCAAAACCTGACAATTGCTATTCGCGCGATCGAACAAGTGATTGCATACCTCGAACTCGACGACAACTCGGAGCAAGATCAACCACTAACCGAGGAATGCGCGCGGCTAATTGCCCAATTGACACAAAATTTAACTGAGTACGAGTCCAACAGCCTACCGCCAATTTCCGATCTGATCAACGATCTCGGGACTTTCTACTGGATGCTGTCGCGCGATCGTACAAGCGGCGTCAACGCCTCAGATCCGGTATCCTGCCTGGAACGCAGCATCGCCCTCTATCTTGAAGGTTTGAACCGCACAGACGGCGAGAGTGCACCCCAAACCCGCGTCAGATTAAACAAAAATTTGGGAATCGCTTCGGCAGATTTAGCTCGTTATCAAGACAATACAGAGAACTTGCAGCAAGCAGTTGCAGCTTACCAACAAGCGCTACTGGATCTAGACCCCGCGGCCGAACCCCAGCAGTACGCTGCGGCTCAGAATAATTTGGCGACAGCTTACTGGAATTTAGCTCAAGATGGTCAGCCGATCGTCTATCTCAAAAACGCGATCTCCGCTTACACCCAAGCCCTCTGCTGTTACAGTCCCGATCGAGAACCCCTAAACTATGCCGGAGTCCAAAACAACCTCGGTACCGCTTGCTGGAACCTCGCCCAGCACGAACCTTCAGAACACTTGTTAGTCAGGGCGATTGATGCCTACCGCGAAGCCTTGAAATACCGCACCCGAGAATTAGTACCCGCCGCAGCAGCAGCTACCTACAACAATCTCGGTACTGCTTATTGGCATTTGGCGAACCAGTTCCAGCAGAAACAGGCCCGGACGGAATCTTTACAGCAGGCGATTACCGCCTACGAAGCTGCCCTGGATATCGCCAGCAATCTCGATCGAACCCAACTCACCTTTGACACCTTGGCCGCCCGCAACAATCTCGGACTAGCCCACTATCAACTAGCCACAGACCCAGATTTCGCCCTCAATAAAGACGCACAGACAAGCCATCTCGAAGCAGCACTGCACCACCAGTTGCAAGTGTGCGCCGCATCGGGACAATATCTCCAGGACAAAGGGTTAACATATGGAGATAAACTCAACCTGCAAGCCCCGGCAAACTCCCAAGCTGCTGATTCCCGGCAAACAGCATTGAGCTATATTGTTAAAACGATTAGAGCTTTTTATAGTGAATGTGGGCTGCAAGGCCAAAATTTAGCCTTATCCAAAGTTCCCGGAGATTTATTGCCTGAAATCTTGCGTAGGTTATAAATATCGCTATAACTATTAAAAGCTCAATTTTTTCGAGATTTGTATCCAGTTTTATATTATTATGGCTGAATATTCTTGCCTAATTCTTCAAGCAAAGTTGTGGTCATGGCCCCTGTAAAAATTCTTGTGGTTGATGACGACCTGGCCATCCGAAATTTAATTCATCGTTTTTTGAGCCAGCAAGGTTATCAAGTTGAGTCGGCCGAAGACGGTCAGACTGGTCTGGAATTATTTGAGCAACTCAATCCTGACTTAGTAGTTCTAGATGTAAATTTACCGGATACTACTGGCTACAAACTCTGTCAAGAAATGCAAAGACGCACGGGCGTGTTTGTGTTGATGCTGACCAGCCGAACCGATGAAGCTGACAAAATGAAAGGGTTTGCCGAAGGTGCTGACGACTACATTACTAAACCATTTAGTCTTGTAGAGATTGGAGCTCGCGTTGCAGCAATTTTGAAGCGCAAACGCATTGTTACTCCCGCTCAACAACAAAGTCTTACCTTTGGACAGCTACTAATAGATCCCGTCCGCCGCGAGGTGATTCTCAGCAATCAGATAGTTGCTTTGACTGCTTTAGAATTCGACTTGCTGTACTGTTTGGCCAGCAAACCGGGTCGCGTGTGGAGGCGAGCGGAACTGCTGCATGAAGTGTGGGACTATGAGTATGTGGGAGCCGATCGCGTGGTGGATGTCCATATTGGTCAAATTCGCCGGAAAATTGAACCAGACGCCAATCAAATGTCGATGATTCAAACCGTCCGGGGGGTGGGTTACAAGTTTGAGCCAACAACCTAGTAGGATTCGGCCTTTGGCAGCCGTATCTGTAAGCACAAGCCTGTAGGCGGGTTCACCAATATCTTTGATTCACATCCAGGATATTTGTAAACCCGACCTCCCCACGCCATAGATTCAGGTGCGCACTGCGAACCTGGAGCGACTCAAAACTCAAAACTATCGATCGTTCAAATACTCGCCCACTGCTTGCGCCCGCTCAAAACCCCTGCGCACGCAATCTCCCAAAGCCACACCGCCACAGTAGTTGCTGCACAAATACAGCCCCGGCAAAGATTTTAAGCCCCGATCGATCTGTTGCAGGCGATCGAAATAACCCAAATTGTACTGAGGAATCGCCCGCTTCCACAGTTTCACCGCCAAAACTTTTGGCTGCGCCGCGTCGGGCTTCAGCAAAATTTTAGACACATCTCGGTGTACCTCCCCAACAATTTGTTCGGCGTCGAGATTGCCAATTCCCGAATCAGTAGCCCCGCCGATGTAACTCGTGAGAGTTTGCCAACCCGCAGGCGCGCGATCGGCAAATAAACTCGATGTCCAAATCGTCCCCAGAGTGCGAATTCCCTGCCCCCTCGGGATTAAATTTCCAAATCCCACTAATTTGCCCTTGACATCAGACATCGGATATGCTAAGACAACGCAGGCAACCGTAGGATAAGTAAAAGCTTGTAAAGCGCTGCTAACTTCGGGTTGCAGATGCCCCAACAACTCGGCTGTAACGTAAGCCGGCGTTGTCAAAACCACAGTGCGGGCCTCAACTTCCTGCTGTCCGTCGGGCGTCGAGAATACAGCAATGTAAGTTTCGCGTTCTGTGCGATCGAGCCGAGTCAGATGCCAGTTAAGTTTCAGTCGATCGCCCAAGTTCGCAGCGATCGCCTCTGGCAGAGCCTTCAACCCCCCTTTAAACGAACCCAACTCCCCCGGCTTAGTCTTCGGAACATTCGGGTCTGCAACATTCTTGAGCCCCCCCTTACCAAGGGGGGGTTGGGGGGGTTTTTTCCTAGCAGAAAGCAGCGCCCCCGCCACCAGCCCGCCGCCCACATCCGCCATCCTTGTTACCCGGCCAAAAGCCGCCGCCGCACTAAGTTGTTGGGGATCGCCCGCATACACCCCAGAAACAAACGGTTCCACCAATCGCTGCATCACTTCCGTCCCGAGATGGCGGCGGAAAAATTGAGAAACAGTTTCCTCATCACCCTGCTGCGAAAGTCGATCGCCCATTGCCGGCGCCACAAATCCCAAAGCCCCGAACAGCGCCCGCAGTTTCCCCGGAAAACTCAGCAACTGAGACTGAATCATCGCCCCAGGAGTCATCGGCACCGGTTGCAGCTTCTTTTGCCAATAAACATAACGTGGCAATTTGCGATCGGCAAAAATCAACTCCTGCTTCAAGCCCACATCCACAGCTAACTTCAGCAACTCCGGCGTCGGCGAAAAACTATTCGGGCCCTCCTCCCAGAGAAACCCTCCTCCCGTAGCAGTTGTGATGTTCCCGCCCACACGTCCCTGACTCTCAGCGACCAAAATCGCCCGCGGCGATGCACTCATTGCTTCCTTTTGAAGTGCGTGCGCCAAACTCAAACCGCTAATACCCGCACCCACAATCAAGGTATCTAAAAGTTCCATGTTACATATATAAAAATATCGCAATCTTTATGTTACATGGGTTTGCACGGCTTGCGATCTTTGCTGGGCGTACTCCAAAACCGCTTGCAGATTAACGAATCGGGAATTGGGAATCGGGAATCGGGAATCGGGAATCGGGAATCGGTAAGCTGTCCCGCATTTCCCAAGGATTTTTCACCAAAATTGTCGATTAATCTCCCCCTCCTCTCTACCGCTCTCCCCGTCTCCTTCACGACGAAGGACTTACATTATTGCTGTGTAAGTCTTGAGGAGATTGAAACAAAGTTTCGAGATAAACTCTTGCAGCTTGGCGGTAGCTGCGCGAAGCTTCCGGCGTACCGCTATCGGCATTCTGCAACAAAAACAGCGACAGAGACGCGGAGAACACTCGGTCTAGATCCCATTCGGGATGAGTTTCCAGGTAAGTTTTGAGAGAATCGTGCAGCGTTTCGGGAATTTCGGCAAAAATACTGACTGTCGGGTTCATCATTTTTTTAGTCTCGCTAATAAATTGAAAATAGAACCCCCTTTCGGCCGGATACAGGTGCAGGCACAGCCGAAATCAGAGCGCTTTTTTTTAGGTCGGTCGCATCATTGTGCGTATCAGGAGGTGAGTTTGTCAATGTTGCGAAATATTACAAAGTCGTTTATATAAAAAAAAAATTTACGCAATAATCAGGCTTTAAGGGAATATTTTGTTACATAAATTTATTTTTTTGAGGTTTGTATGAGGGATTTGGCAAGAGGTTAACGAAATCCCCAATTCCCCAGCAACATCCTACCGTGCCGTTAATTTCTGTGGAAAACTTCCTCAAATCTGTGGAAAACCTCGGACTTGCCTGTGGAAACGCTGTGGAATGTTTAGGGAAAAGTCAGGGAAAAAATAAGAATTGCAAAGGCGAGTCATTGGTCATTGGTCACTGGTCATTGGTGTTTTCTTCCCTCTGCCTTCAACCCTCAACATCCATCCGCTACATCCGTTAAATCCCGCACATTACTCGTTGCCGAACTTCCTTCAAGAGTGCCAGTCGGCGGCTTTTTGGCGGATGGTTGCCAGTTCTTGGGGCGGCATTTTGTCGAGATTGGCTAAGATAAAGCTGATGCGATCGACTGAAGCTTGTCCTGGTGGCGCGCCAGGAAGTCCCAGTCGCAGAAATTGAACGGACAGGGCATTGTCGCCCGCACAGTGCGATCGAACTTGCACCCCCCAAAATAGTCGCTCATTTTATTAATGTAAAAATATACAGTGCGAATGTATTCTCGCCACCCGAGAATTTGGCGGATAAAACCCTCGACACAGTTTAAATTTAAGTTATTTTCGAGGTAGGCTGTTTAGGCGGCTTGAATAACCTCTAAAGAATGCAGCAAACCAATATTGAGATACGGAGAAATTAAGGAATACCACATTGTTTCCTCCGCCGTTACCATCACGTCTTGATCATGGCCAAAAGTGGGGAGACGCTGTTCGATGAAATTATTTAATACTTACTCTCGCTTGCTCTCACTTCACCGCCCAACTAAAAGGTTCAATATTTCCGTAAGTTGGGAAAGATAGAGCTTTAAATTGCGCGATAACTCAAGAAGTTATCGCGTCCGGTTCAAACATTAGATTTTTCGTCCTGAAACTAATCTTTTGCTTTTCATGAGGGCTGATTGTCAATTCAGAAAACAGATCTTGCTGATAACTCACTAATCAAAAATCATAAATTTTCAGATTTTTCCGTAAATGTACTAGAGCATAACATTGATTTCCAAAGATAGGGACACCGACCAGCAAATTTAAATTCAATGTCGGTGTATCCTTGAGATATTAATAACTTGGTCAGGGTCTCTACTGAAAAGAATTTAATGTGTCCGTTGTCCCAAAGTACGGTAAAATGGTTTTCCAATTTTCCAGAAACAGCTAACACCAGGTTTTTTAAATAGCCGTGATAGGGGGTAGAAATAATTAGCCTGCCTCCCGGCTTGAGACATAATTTTGCAGCTTTTGCCAATTCTTTTGGATAAAGTAAGTGTTCGATTACTTCAATGGCTAAGACAACATCAAATGAGTTCACCATATCGGTATTGGGGAGTTCGTAAATATCTGCTTGGATAAACTGACACTCGGGGAAACTTTGACGGGAGATGGCAATTCCGGGTGCAGAAGTGTCAATCCCGACCACTTCGCAGCCGTACTCTGCGATGACGTGACTGAGGCTGCCATTGCCGCAGCCGAGATCCAAAACTCGGAGTTTTCTCGGGCTGGCATCCTGAAGTGTCGCCAGCATTTCTAGAAGGGGAGATATCAAATAAGCGTGATGATATCTGGGACGGTTGTTTGTGTAATAATACGTATAATTGCTGGATTTTTTTTTCATCGATCAAGCTATGGAGACTATTGCCGAGACCGCAAATTTATGGAGCATGGGTGCACTGTTTGGACGAAGGTTCGCGACATTAGGGTTGTGAGAGTCGATCGACGACTCAATCATCTCATTGTTTGACAGGTGAATTATTGTTACCGAATCAATCCGATGTCAAAAAAAATCTTTCCTAGGGCGCAAAATCTTGAATCGCCCATTCGATGGGGCATCCCTCAAAGGCCTTCGGAAACAAAAAGTCCGATCGAGCAAGAACTCTCTCGGTACAGTAGCCGGAGACACAACTTTTTGCATCTTACCTTCGACCAAAGAGTGCATCCATGCGATTCTACCTTCAACCCACTGCTGTCTGTCAGCCTGAGGCTTTTTTGCAGGCTGAAAGATTTTGCCCCTGGGGCGGGTGCAAGTCGAGCCGACCATTGAAAATGGAAGTGTGACCCAAATCACAGCCATTTGCCAAACAAATTGCTGAGCATCTTTAAGTCAATACAGGTTACTAGACGTGCAAAATTTCTGCCTAAATCCCTCAAATCTCAGTATCTCACTGCCATTATTGCAGTCATTCATCCAGTTTTTGTCTCAGGGGGTTGTGCCAATCCCCTCTCGCCTTTATTCTCGATCTCACACATACTTTTACCTTGGCTTGTAGTGGAATTCTATCGAATGATTCTTCATTGTGTGAGAGCAAACCTAATCTCTTGTGCTTTTTTACAAGCATTGACATTTTCTCTTAGCTGTTGATATATTTGCCGATATACCTGGAAATTGGGTAAAACAATGTACAGTCTGAAACTAGAGCTAAAACTGAATAATAAAGAACGCTCTTTGCTATATGGCTGTGCAGGTTTGGCGAAGCTTGTTTATAACTTGGGATTATCTATACTAACCCAGTCATCGCAATATGAGGGAATCAAAACCAGTGATTCTAAACAATTAGCGGCAATTGAGAAAGTCTTTACCAACCCAGTCAAAACCAAGCGTGAGTATGCTTGGATGAAAGGCTATCCATCAGCTATCTATTCATCAGCAATGAGGAATTTAGGTAAAGCTATCCAAGGAGGGCGACTAGGTAAATCAGGCTTGGCTCAATTCAAATCTCAAAAGAAAGGTGATGGTTTCACCTGCATCAAAAAGTCAGGGGTATATCCTGGAAAGGGTGAAGCAATGATGCCATTGACTAATCGCCAAGTCCGACACAAGGGGAAGGAAATCACAATCCCTGGTTTGGGAAACTTTAGACTCAAGCAACCAATACCATCTCTTGATTCTTCTAGCGCGAAATTCACCATTTCTAGGACAGCAGACAGATGGTTGGTCTCCTTTGCTCTCGATATTGACAAAATTTCATCAAGAGTGCATCAAGTTCGGACTGTTGGTATTGACTTAGGTATCAAATGCTTTGCCACTTTGTCAGATGGCTCCTTCATTGTTGCACCACAAGTCATGAGAACACGGAAAGCCAAGCTGAGTAAAGATAACTGGCACAACTTTAATAAGCGATTAGGGAACATCACTCAAGGAATTATAGCATCTAACCATGCCTTGAAATACTACCAAAAACTAGCAAAAAGACACGCTGAGATTACTAACATTATACGAGATATTTGGCAAAAAAAAACAACTGATATCAGCCGAAAATGCTACCAGATTCGGATGGAATACCTCAATATGTATGGCATGATAGCTAATCAAAAATTAGCGATCGACCTGGAGAGCTTAGGTCTTGATGAATTCCGCAGAATGTTGACCAACAAAGCGGTATTTTGGGGAACCAAGGTAGAACTGGTTCACAGGTGGTTTCCTTCGTCTCAAACCTGTTTTTGCTATGGCAATATTCAGCAAATGCCTCTGAAGGAACCTGTATATAGTTGTAATGGATGTGGGGTTTCCGTCAATCGCGATCTAAATGCAGTAATAATTCTGGAAAATGCCCTCAAGACCTTTGTAGGTGAGGCAAGCGCGGAATTAAGGCCTGTGGACAAGAAGATGCCGTCATCCTTGCTTGAAGCAGGAAGCAAACGTCAATTTAAGCCAAATGCTTGATTTGAGTAAGTTTTGTGTTGCACACTTAGAATCGAGATTACTACAGTGGCTTCTATAATTGTGTTTAAATGTTGTTCTGAAGCTGTGTTGTATGGTCAGCAGAGCACCCTAGACCGATTTGCGCTTTCCGTCTGGTTGATTGCACGATCGTCGCTGTTGGTGTTGCACCTTAATTTTGATATGTCCTATGGTTAAGTTAGGTCAATCCTCCTTTCGCCGTATTTTACTGTCGCGGATTTTGTTGCTCAGCGTACCTGTTCTACTGGTGGGGGAGTATGTTACCTATCGCAAGGCACGCTCGACGCTTCTGGAAACTGCTCGTCAAAACTTGACAGAAAGTGCAGTCAGAAAAGCAGAAACTATTGAACAGTGGTCGAAATCGCTGAAGTCGAATCTGATCGCCGCTTCGGAAAACTCGATGTTGCAGTCTGTAGAGCCGAAGGATTATCAAAAGTTTATCGCGCAATTAGGGCAGCGGTTGCCAGGCCAGGTTGATTGCTTGCAATTGACTAATTTACAGACAAATCAAGTGATAGCGAGCACTTGCGGGCAGCAGCCGATTCAGTCGCTGCCTCGGAATTTTTGGCCCCCAGTGCAGCAGCAAACTCTGCTGGATGACAAAAGCGTTTACATCACTCTGTCGTGGCCTCTGCAGCGACAGGGAAAAGCCAACGGCAAGAAGGTGGCTGCGGGTGCTGAGGATTTTTCAGAGGCGAGTAAAGAAGGCCGCGACAGCCAAGTGAGTTTGGTGTTGAGCGCTCCTGTTTACACTCGTCGGGCCAACAGCCGGCAGTTGAGTTATGCTTTGAGTTTGCAGTCGGCCCTGCCGGTGCAAACCAGTGCTCCCAAGGGCTCTCTAGCAGGCTATACGGTGGCGATCGACCAAGATGGGACGATTTTGGCGCACCCGAATATCAACCGCGTGGGTCGCAATATCGACGCTGAGGCAGATGCCGATCGACTAAAAAGTATTGTCAGAAGGGCAATGGCTGGCGGACAAGCTTTTCTCCACCTATTTTCATTTGAAAGAAATGGCGTAGAGTTGCTAGCAGGATACGCTGCTATCCCCAGTCCTTTAACGAAAAAGGAGAACACCAAGTGGATTATTTTAGCTGTCTCTCGTTTAGATTATGCTCTGTCAGGTTTGGAAGAAATTCAGCAAGTTTTATTTAATTTAATTGTGGGTTTGGTTGCTGCTAGTATCATCGCGACTTTATATCTGTCTCGCGACTTAGCGCGTCCTTTGGAACAACTGAGAGACTACGCGCAGAAAATGGATACAGCAGAAGCGCCCCAACCAGTGCCGCAAAATTTCCAAATTAGAGAATTCAATCAACTCTCAGAAGCACTCAACAGCATGGTGCAGCGCCTCAGATCCTGGGCAGGAGACTTGGAAGTTGCAACCAAGGAAGCGCAAGTTGCCAATCAGTTGAAAAATGAATTTTTGGGAAATATTTCTCACGAATTGAGAACGCCGCTCAACGGAATTATTGGTTTTATTCAAATTGTGCGGGATGGCTACTGCGATGACCGAGATGAAGAGATGGAGTTCTTGCAACGGGCTCACGACTCGTCAATGCAATTGCTCAATATTATTAATGATATTTTGGATATTGCTAAAATAGAATCCGGCACGTTCTCCCTGATGTTAGAAGTAGTTGATATTACTCAGGTACTTGAAGACGCGATTGATTTGCAAGCCGCTCAAATTGAGGAAAAAGGTTTGAAGTTAAACTTGCCATCTCCTCACGATCCGATTATTGTTCATGCAGATCCGGAGAAGCTAAAACAGGTATTTTTAAACGTGTTGAGCAATGCTGTTAAGTTTACAGAGTCGGGCAGCATTAGTATATCTGTGCGGCTAGAAGCCAGGACTAATTCTGGTAGTTTTAACGGGAGTGCGCCGGAAAATGCGATCGTTCAAAACACCCAAAGCGATTGGGTGGTAGTGACAATTAAAGATACCGGAATTGGTATCGAACCCGAGCAGCAGCAGAAATTGTTTCAACCTTTTGTGATGGCTGATGGTTCTACAACTCGCAAGTTTGGCGGTAACGGTTTGGGCTTGGCTATCTCCCGAAGGATCATGGAATCTATGATCGGAAGCATTACCCTACACAGCGCGGGTGGGAATCAAGGTACTGCGGTGATGATTTCTTTGCCTGTCAATCAGCAGTCAAGTTTTTATTTTCAGAGCCCGACTTGGTAACGGAAAAGGGAACTTTGAAAAGTTATGACTCAATACGCTTGGGTTAATACAGTCCACTGGGAAAAACGATGTGACAAACAGACGGTGCGATTGCTCTCCTGCGGCGCAATGACAAACAAACCTTAACCCAAGCGTATAGAGTTTATGACTGAGATCGTCTTTGGTGAATTACCCTTAATAAAAAATGTTTGATCGTTCGGACTAAAGTCCTCAGATTTTGATCTGGACTTGAGTCCGAACGATCAAACTAATTTTAGGGCGGCCGTTCCAACGGATACGATATAATTTTCTTAATTTCAAATCTAAAATGGTATCAGGGGCTGTCCGCCGAGTTCAAGGGATTTGCTCAAAGCGCTGAGAATGCGGATTAATTCGACGGAAGCCGAACCGGAAGAGGTAGGACAAGGGGTATTTGTTTGCACGCAGTTGAGGAAGCGATCGCACACTCGCCGCAGCGGTTCTACTGGTTCTAAACTCAAAACTTCGCGGTGTCTGAGACCCGTTGGCTGTGGTACGCGCGACGAAGCGATCGCGTAGGGAATCGCACTTTCACAAAAATTATCCTCTTCGCCCCGCAAATCTGAACTGCCGCGCTGCAAAATCAGGGGAGTTTCCGGCGACATTTCATCAAAAATCAAAGTTCCCAAACTGCCAACAACTGTTAAGCGCCGTTGTTTGTCGGGATTTAGCCAACACAGGTGAATAAATGCTTGAAATCCGTCGGGATAAGTCAGTGTTACCCAAACTAAATCTGCTAATCCTTCTTCTTGATTTATTCCTTCTTCCCTCTGATTTCTGACTTCTGATTTCTGACTTCTGACTTCTGACTTCGGAAATACAGTACCCCTTGCGCTGACTTGAATAGGGGTTTGTTCCAGCCAAGTATTGAAAATAGCGATATCGTGAACTGCCAAGTCCCAAAGGGCATCAACGTCTTGCCGCACCGGTTCAAAATGGGTGCGCTGGGCATAACCGTAGCGCAATTTTCCGAGTTGATGCTGTTGAATAATCATTTGGCCGCGATCGACTGCTGGATGAAACAGATAAGTGTGGTCAACGAAAAGTTGCCGCTGCTGTTTTTCGGCTAATTGGCAGAGTTCTATTGCTTCAGAAAGGTCGAGGGCGAGGGGTTTTTCTGCTAAGACGTGGTAGCCTTGTTGGAGGGCTGCGGCTGCCAGGGTGTAGTGTGTGGAAGCTGGAGTGGCGATCGCCACAGCATCCAGTCCTGGCAACCCTTCCACTTGTGACCAATCGGTAGCTAGAATCACCGAGGGATGCAGATTAAACTGTTTTTGGACAGCCACCAATGAATCTCGATTCTGGTCTACCACCGCTAAAACTTCGCTGTTGGGATGTTCGAGAAAGTTGCGAATTAGGTTAACTCCCCAGCGGCCCGCACCCAATACAGCTATTCCGATTTTCATTGATGATACTTTCAAAAATCGCACACCAATTATAGCATAATTGGTAATTTTGAGGTTTCTTTTAATCCTAAAAACTCCGAATTTCTATCCACAATTCCCAATCCCAATCCCCAATTACCAAATGACTAATAACTAATGACTTTGGACAATATTCGCAAGCGGGGACAGCACTAATGTCAACTGTCAACAGTCAACTTTCAACTGTCAACTGTCAACTGACTAAAAGCTGCCTGAGCCGCTGCTTGTTCTGCCGCTTTGATCGATCGACCTTTTCCCTCAGCTACCAACTCTCCCTGAATCAGAACTTCCGCCGTAAAACGATCCTCACCGCCCTGCACTGTCCCCGTTTCTTTCACACTATATTTAGGCAAAGTTTTGTATTTGCCTTGAGTCAACTCTTGGAGGGCAGCTTTGTAGTTTTGGCGGGCCGGATCGCTGCGAATTTCCGCCGCTAGGCGTTGAAAGTGACCATCTAGCCAAGGGCGAATTAATTTTAACGTCTGGGTACTCAAATAAAGGGCGGCGAGTAAGGCTTCCAAAGAATCCGCCAGCCGGGGCTCGGCGCCTGTTTTATCCGAGGCGGCGCTGCTAGAAACAATTAAATAGCGATCAAACCCGTAACTATCAGCGATTTTAGCAAGGATGCGATCGCTCACCAAGATCGATCGAATCGCAGCAAATTCTCCCACCGTACAGTCAGGATAAATCTCAAACAACAATTCCGACGCCGCCAGCCGCACGACAGCATCGCCGACAAACTCTAATTGCTCGTAATTTGCCTTAGCTGACGCACTCGCATGAGTCAAAGCTAAATCGACGAGATGCCATTGGATCGAAGCATCCTTCGACAGTCCCAATTTTTGAATTAATGTTTCAAGTTGCTTTTGGCGACCCGGATAAATCATACCATTTTAGTTTTTAGATTTTAGATTTTAGATTTGAGAATTACGAATTCCGATGACTGATGACTATCCGGGTTGGGATCTTGTCTGAAGTACCATTATTTATTGAAATAAATATCAAATTCATTTTAATAAAAAAGCTTTTCCTTAAAAAACTAAATGTTCCGTTACCCAAATATTTCTGCGGATGCTGATGAGCGAACCTTAGCGAAATTGGAGGGGAAAAAGTCGGACATAAGCCGGGTTCTGTTATCTCAACTGCAAGCAATTTTCGACGGCAGTTATCTATCTGGGACGCCTGTTACCAGACGCCTCAAGCGGTACCAAAGAACGGGACTGGTAAAAAACCAACCATAATCCCTCCGACCTTGCTCCCAACCGGGGTTTACCTAGCCAGCACCTCTCGATGCTGCTGGTGCGCTCTTACCGCACCTTTGCACCCTTACCCCCTAAAACTTTGCGATTTTTGACGATCGATTTTTGATGCCATCTCAAATCTCCAATCTCTAATCTCAAATTCGGGGGCGGTATCTTTCTGTGGCACTATCCTCACGATCGCTCGCACTGGGCGTTACCCAGCAAGTTTGGTTTTTCGGGAGCCCGGACTTTCCTCAGACCAGCTTTCGCAAATCCGCAACCGCCTGCGCCTACTTTTTCCCCAGATTAATTGTACAGGAAGCGAAGCATATCCCGACTAAAATGTAAAATGGTCTTACCTACAGTTGCATTTTTTTGAACTGCATAACCAGGGGCTAGAAACCCGGTTTCTTCCTATATTTCTCGTTACTGAACACAAAATCTCGTAGAAACCGGGTTTTACTCTTGTCAGCGCGCGTAAGTCCTACCGTTACATTTTTTTTGAACTGGCATAGCCAATAGATCGACACCATGTCCCGAAAAATGTCGTGAGGCGCGATCGGATTTAATCGAATTCCTGAGTTCAGTCATCTTTAAGAGTAGAAAAATTCTCAAACCACCCACGCCGCCAGAAGAAGTAAACTAAACTCGATGCGATCGTTACCATCAGCGCCCAACAAAGCGGATAGCCAAAATACCAATTTAGTTCCGGCATATTCAATGGCGATTTCTCTGTATTGAAATTCATCCCGTACACTCCCACCACAAAAGTTAGCGGAATAAATATAGTCGAAATCACGGTCAGCAATTTCATGATTTCATTCATCTTATTGCCAACTGAAGACAAGTAAACATCCATCAAACCCGAAGACAACTCTCGATAGGTTTCCACCATATCCATCACCTGCACCGTGTGATCGTAACAGTCGCGCAGGTAAATTCGCACCTCAGGACTAATCAAATCACTGCCATCTCGAATTAGCGTGTTAATTGCATCCCGCTGCGGCCAAAT
>JBDTEI010000256.1:0-2816 GCA_039922675.1 Microcoleus sp. | reverse complement strand
ATTTTGGGGTGAATGGAGCTACTCTTCAGGTTGTAGATTCGATCGTGCGCCGGATTTTGCCGCCGCAACAATTGCCGAAATTGCTGGTTTTGGCGGACGGGGCGAGGGCTCTCAACAGCGGGCGGCCGGATTTGACTTTTAGTGCGATCACATCTTCGGAAGGTTACAGGCAATTAGCCCGGGGTAGTTTTCTGATCCGCACCAATCAATTAGACTCGCCAACACCCAAGGAAAGCGCCAAAAATCCGATATCGAGTGCTACTGAATTGGTACACAATTTGGAACAAAGTCAAGCCCAAGTTCAGCAATTGCTGAGTCAAAAGTTGGTGGATAGTTCTGCAACTTACAAAAAGCGCGATCAGCTCAAAGGGTTTTTGCGATCGATCGCCAATCCATCAGCCCCTGTGGCCACCGACAGCCCCCACACCGCCACCCAGGACAAACCAACAACTGAAGACGCCCAGCTAACTGCTGGGAGTAAAGCACCCAGCGATTTTCAACCAAATGGCTTTTTGCCGATCGATATACGCTTCAATCCCGATACTTACTTTCAGAAACACGCCAAAGTATCTGGATATTACGACTCCGACTATCAAGATTTTAAATTGACAGGGGAACAAACAGTAGCACTCAAAAATCTGATCGAATTTAGCAAAGTGCGCAACATCAATCTCGTGTTTGTTAATATGCCTCTGACGGTCGATTATTTAGACCCAGTGCGGACAGGTTACGAACAAGAATTCCGGCAATATATGGAACAATTAGCATCTCAAACCGGACTAATTTTTCGAGATAATAGTTTATTGTGGCCCCAGGCACGGGAATCTTTTTCCGACCCCAGCCACCTCAACCGTTACGGTGCTGTTGCAGTTTCTAAGCGGTTGGCTCAAGATCCGATGATTCCCTGGCCTGTGAAGAAGTAGAGAGGAGGATGGGAGAATGGGAGAGGGGGAGAATTTCTAGTTCTACCTTCTTCCTTTTACATGAAAGTCTTTTGCCTTTGGAACTATCGCTATATACTCAACATGAAAAGATTGATATTTCCTGAAAACAGCAAAAAATCACAGAGAAAAAGTCCCATAAAAAATCTGCCTTTGATATTTTTTATATTATCTCTAGCATTTTTCCTGTTTAGTTTGTATAAAGGTTTATTTTTACCTTTTGCTTTATCAACTCCGCCGCCCAGCAAGGAACAAAGTAGCGAACATCAAGCTCTGCAACCCTTTGAACAGGTTGTCAAAGACGCGCAAAAGTTGGAGGGACTGTTTACCCTTTACCGGAATCAAGCAACTAATAAAGTTTATCTGGAAATTCAACCGCAACAACTCGACAAAAAGTTTCTGTGTTTTGTGACATTGGCCTCGGGTTTGGGGGAAGGGGGCATTTTTAGCGGATTACCGCTCGGCGATTTTTTGTTTCAACTGCGGCGAGTCCAGAATAACGTGCAGTTTGTCATACCCAATATCAATTTTCGCACCCGTCCGGGCGATCCGCAAGCGGGTTCGGTGGAAAGGGCATTTACCGAGTCAATTTTGTATTCTTTGCCGCTCAAAAGCATTCATCCGCAAAGGCAAACTCTGCTGATCGATTTAGGCGATTTGCTGATGAGCGAAAAGCGCGATTTACCGGGGGTAAAAGCGCTTTTACCGACGATTTTGGGCACTGCTTACTCGATCGATGAAGATAAGTCTTATTTTAAAGATGTTAAAGCATTTCCGCTGAATGTAGAAATTGCTTCTATTTACGGTTTTTCCAGCGATAATGACAGTGCGGTTAACTATTTACCTTCGGTTCCTGACAGCAGGGCTTTTAACCTCCGCATTCACTACAGTTTCTCGGAAGTGCCGCTGAATGACGGCTACCGCCCCAGACTTGCGGACGAGCGAGTGGGCTATTTTCTCACAGCATATAAGGACTTTTCTGACACCAGTGGCCGCGAGCCTTTTGTGCGCTACATCAATCGCTGGCATTTACAAAAGCAAATCCCGACGGCGCCGATGTCGCCTCCGGTGCAGCCGATCGTCTTTTGGATTGAAAACACTGTGCCTCTGGAATACCGAAACGCAATGCGCGACGGCATTTTGGAGTGGAACAAAGCTTTTGAAAAGGCTGGTTTTACTGAGGCAATTCAAGTCAAACAAATGCCGGACAATGCTAAATGGGACCCGGCTGATGTCCGCTACAATACTATTAGGTGGTCGAGTTCTTTTGAACCTGAATTTGCAGGCCTCGGGCCTTCTCGCACCAACCCCCTGACTGGGGAGATTTTGGACGCTGATATTTTGTTGGATGCCAATATTGTCCGGCAAATCAAGCAGGGCTATCGGTCTTTGGTGGAACAAAATCGCTCGGTATCTAAAAGTTTTCAAGAGCGAAACGGCTCTAATACAAATCCTTGTCAGTTTGGGATGTATTCTCGCTATTTGAATGTACTAGAAAATGGGGATTCAAAAAAAGGCAGCGGAGAAAAATATCAAGGTGGAATTACTGATGATTTGCCGACTTTGGTGGAAAGATACCAAGAGCAAAAGCGATCGCCTTTATCGCAGTTGCTTTCGAGTTCGGATATGTGTTTTGGGTTGGAATCGAGCCGACAGTTTGCGATGGGGGCAATGTCGATGTCGCTGTTGGAAAATGCAGCGCCTAGCAGTACGGCGATTGACAATTATGTGACTCAGTACATCCGAATTTTGACGGCGCACGAAGTCGGCCACACTCTCGGTTTGAGGCACAATTTTCACGGCAGTACGATGCTGCAACCGGAGGATTTAAACAATATTTCGATCGCCCGCAGCAAGGGTTTAACCGCGTCGGTG
>JBDTEI010000255.1:0-11319 GCA_039922675.1 Microcoleus sp. | reverse complement strand
CCTGCGACGCGACAGTTTTTATTCCCATGAGCCAGCCTGGAGTCAGGAGTTTGAACCTCTCTGTCAGCGCTGCTGTAGGTTTATTTGAGGCTAAACGACAGTTGGGCGAGCTGGGATAAATCGCGATCGACACCTACATACACATATAGATATTTAATAGCTGGAGGGGGCTGCGAAATCTACTTTTAAATATAAGAAATTTGTATCAAAGCGATGAGGATTTAGATAGCCGAAATTAATATATTTTATCGAGCCAAAAACATATTGTTATCAGCAATACCAAATTCCTCTGAAGATGATTTACCTACAAAAACACAGGATTTCAGCGATTTATGTCGTCAGGGATCACCTGCTTGTGCCTGAACGCTATTGATATCTAGTAAATATACGGTTGTAGGTTGTCCGGAATTTAGCATAGAGTCGGACAATAGGTGAGAGTCTTAGTCTGTGTGGGAACGCATATTTTATGTATTCGTTCCACCTATTGCGGTGTAAGGCTTTTGGGGTGTAATTGCAGCGGGTTTGACCGAGAATTTTAAAATTTCTGACGGTTCGAGCTTGTCTAAATTAAAAAAGCAAGGTAATCTTGCCTAAGCATGATCGCTATCAACTATCAGAATATTTTTGGTTGTTGATTTAAATTCAGCGTCATGCGATCCCCTTGAGTGTTTCCAAGGACAGTTAGCGCTTCTCAGTAGGAGGTCGTTTTTTTGAAACGAACATATCCCCAAATCAAGCCTGTTCAGGCTAGTGAAATCGACAGAGACGGTTCTGCGGAACCGTCCAAGCAGACAACGCTCAGCACTGGCAGAGTTCGCTCTCTCGCCACGATCGGGCTGGCAATATCGGTAGGTGCTTCTGGCATCCTGCTGCCGAGAAACGGAGACAGCGCTCGGGCGTCTGAACTCACATCGACAGCAGAATCCACCGCTGAAGTACAGCCAGTCTCGACCAACGGGCCAGCTACCTCCGCACAAGTTGACGGTTCCTCAGCCGCACAGGCAGGGGTTAAGGTTCAGCAGGGGCAAACCCTTTGGGAGCTGTCTCGGGACTATGAAGTTGAACCGAAGGCACTAGCAACTGCCAACGGCATCAAGCCCGATACTGTACTCCAAGTTGGCCAAGAACTCAGAATTCCGCAGGCTACCGAAGCCGCGCCACAACAGAACGCTGGCAATACTGCCACGGTCAATCCCGAACAAAAATTAAATCTGACTGGCTCCGAGTCGTTGGATAGTGCAGCCCTCTCTGGGCAGTCAACCGCAGCGCCAGAGCTGGCGACGACGGTACTACCGGCACAAAGCTCGATCGACAGCCCGAACGCAGACGGGGCGATCGACAGTTTGAAAAAACAGGAAAACCGCACCACAGCATCAGGTCGGCCCCTGTTGGACTCTGAGGTGGGAGCAAATTCATCTACACCTGCTGTACCGACGCTGGCATCCCCCGGATCTGCCACCTCGTCAGCAATTCCCGACCTCAGGTCTATCCCTGTAATTCCTAATGCCACGGTCGGTCAAGCAGCATCGCCCGATCGAGCATTAGAGTCCATTGAACAGTCTCTGGTAACACCGAGTTTGCCCTCCGCTGTGGTAGTCTCCCCAGTAGGCAGTAGCGCAGTGCCAGCTCAGGCGCTCTACAACGTGCGTCCGGGAGATACGTTGGATGCGATCGCAAGTAATCACGGGGTATCCCCCAAAGAGCTGATCGCCGTCAACAAGCTCGGCAATCCCAACTTGCTGAATGTCAATCAACGGCTGAAAATTCCCAAAGTTGGGTCAAATAATCCAGCGGTGCAGGCAGCCTCTGATTCTGCCTCTAAATCTACATCTGTCTGGTCGCCGACTTTGGTTCCCGCATCTTTGAACAAGAGCTCGCCTACCCCGGAAATAACCAGTGCTGGCGTTATAGCACCCGCGCCAACAGTGGCGGTTGTCTCTCCCTTGGCGAACTTGGAAGGTCTGAACAATATTTCAGCGCCGATGGTTCCCAAAATTAACAGCATTCCGCTAACTCAAGTTTCTCAAACTATTAGCGACACCCGAAAGCTGGAGCTTCAAGGCGAACCAACATTTACAGGTGCAGTTGACACCAGCGCCCTGCCTCAGCCAGCAAGTGCAACTGCTTCCGCCGTTGCTACGGGAGTATACCCGCAGCAGGTCAGCTACGTGCCAAATGCTAGCGCCCCGGGTTTAAATGCCGCTCCAACTAGCGCTTTACCTGAGTCGAATCCGGAGAATCTCCCCACCGCTGCCGCTCTCAACCCTTATTCCGAACGCTTGAGGGCAGAAGTTGTCAGGCTGCGAGAGGAATATCGCGCCCAGCGCAATTCGATCGGAGCAAATGCAGTGTCCCTAGCTCCAACTGACGGGCAGGATGCGAAAGTCGCCTTGGACAACCCGTCTCAGGATCTCCCAAGTGTCAATCCCGACCTCTACACCCCCGAGTACGCTGGGGCGGTGCAGAATGAAATCAGCAGACCGCCGTCGAGAGATTGGTCCGAGCAGGTTCAGAAGCAGCAACAAGAGCGTTTTGACCCCGCTCGCGCAGCCGAACTGCAACCGATCAACCTAACGCCGACCTCTACTCAGGAACGGCCGGTGGTGGCAACTGCTCCTTTGGGCTCTGACGGTTACGATCCCCTGAGCAACCCGTCTTTGGGACGTATGGTTTCTCCAGAACTGCCTCCGCTTTCGGGCGCAGATACTTATCTGCCTAACGGTGGCAAACAGCAGTCGGCTAGCGGGTTTATTTGGCCGGCGAAGGGCGTTCTCACTTCTGGCTACGGCTGGCGCTGGGGACGGATGCACAAAGGAATTGATATTGCAGGGCCGATCGGCACGCCAATTATGGCCGCCGACAGCGGGGTGGTTACCTATGCACAGTGGAACGACGGCGGCTACGGCTATCTGGTGGAAATTACCCATCCAGACGGCTCTCAGACGCTCTACGGCCACAACAGCAGAATTTTGGTGCAAAAGGGTCAGAAGGTCGCTCAAGGCGAACAGATTTCAGAAATGGGCAGCACCGGCTTCAGTACCGGGCCGCACGTGCATTTTGAAGTCCATCCCGCCGGACAGGGTGCCGTCAATCCAATGGCTTTTCTGCCTGACGATACCTCCAGCGCTTCTCGGTAACGACTGGTCGGAAGTTATGGGTTTTGAATGATTACCAAAACTCATAATCTTCATTAGAAGGCATTAGAAATAGTGTTGTTTTAAATTGAGACATAGCTCCCCTACCGTGCTACGATAGTAAATCGTGAAGTAGGTTTGGCTCAGTGGCGCAGTGGTTAGCGCAGGGGACTCATAAGCCCAAGGTCGCAGGTTCAAATCCCGCCTGAGCCATGATTTAATGGAAAAAAACGCGCTCTCAATTTTGAGAGCGTGTTTTTTTGACTCGGCGAAAACATACTTGTAGTCGTTATGAGTATGATATATTTGTAACAGTTCGTAAAAAAGGAAACAAAATTTATGACAAGTGAATGCCTCCGGGTTGGTCAAGCTGCACCCGATTTCGCAGCCACAGCCGTAGTGGATCAGGAATTCAAGACAGTTAAACTGTCAGACTATAAAGGCAAAAAGTATGTAGTCCTGTTCTTCTATCCCTTGGACTTCACCTTTGTGTGCCCGACTGAGATTACAGCATTTAGCGATCGCCATGAGGACTTCAAGAAAATCGATACCGAAATCCTCGGCATATCCGTTGACAGCGAATTCTCTCACCTCGCTTGGATACAAACAGACCGCAAAGCAGGCGGTGTCGGCGACCTCAACTATCCCTTAGTTGCTGACCTCAAAAAAACAATTAGCTCCGACTACAACGTCCTCGACCCAGAAGCAGGCATTGCCCTCAGAGGTCTGTTCATTATCGACAAAGAAGGCATTATCCAACACTCTACTGTCAACAATCTTGCCTTCGGCCGCAACGTAGACGAAACTCTCCGCACTCTGCAAGCTATCCAACACGTCCAATCTCATCCCGATGAAGTTTGTCCCGCTGGCTGGCAGCCCGGTGACAAGACCATGACTCCCGATCCGGTTAAGTCTAAGGTATTCTTTGCTGCGGTTTAAGCACATTGTATATTTGTGGGACGCGGCAGCCCTGTCCAAAGCGTGTCAACTTAAGCTCAAATGTATTACGGGTCTTCTGTCTGACTATTAGGCCTCGATCCCCCCTCACCC
Source organism: Microcoleus sp. (assembly GCA_039922675.1). GTDB lineage: Bacteria > Cyanobacteriota > Cyanobacteriia > Cyanobacteriales > Microcoleaceae > Microcoleus. Next base: position 7,135 of record JBDTEI010000255.1, on the reverse strand, counting down.
CCCTTAGGAAGCCTACGGTGTACACACAAGTCGAGTGGTAAATCAAAGGACGGAAAAAAACGGAAATTTATTTTTTTAATCCTTGATTTCCCGTTAACCATTATCAATAAGTTAAAACTATTGATAACGAGTTTGATAATCTAAAAACCTTGCCTAAATGTGGGTTATGTCTGACACAGCCAGGTCTTGGCAAGTTGTGTGTACACCGTAGCCTGGTTGTAGGGGGGAACAAGAAGCGCTCAAAGTCCCCCTTTTTAAGTGGGATGCGAGGGGGATCGAGACTTGGATACAAACCAGAGACATAAACGATTTCACGCTTAAGTTGACACTTTTGGAAAGGCAGTGTCGTATCCCTACCCGCAGCGGTATTAGTTTCACCAAATTTTAAATTACCAATTCTCAATTACCAATCCCCTCATTAGGAAATATGCTGACTTCTACTGATTTTAGCGGCTTGTTAAATCAGCGGTTTTTCCAAAATTTATTGCCTGTTCCCGCCACAAATGTTCTAAAGCTGGGACAGATGACGCCAGATTTTGAATTGCCGGACATTAATAATGGCAAATTGGTGCGGCTGTCGAATTATCGGGGCGATAAGCCTGTGGTTTTGGCTTTCACTCGTATTTTTACTGAAAAGCAGTATTGCCCTTTCTGTTTTCCTCACATTAAAGCTTTGAATGAAAAGTGGGAACAGTTTGCCGATCGCAATATAGAATTATTGATGGTTACGAGTACCGACGACCGCCAAAGCCAAATTGTGGTTAAAGATTTAGGCTTGAAAATGCCTCTGCTGTCCGATCCAGGCGTAAGAGTGTTTCGGGCTTATGAAACCGGTCAAGCTTTGGGTGCTCCCTTGCCCGCTCAGTTTGTTTTGGATGCAGAGGGAAAACTCCTCTTCAAACATTTGTTTTCTTTCATAGACCACAATGCTAGTGTAGAAACTTTGCTGAAATCTTTCGATAAGTCACAACACGGCAATGCTGTCTCTTGATTGGGAGTTTTTAACCGCAGATACACACAGATGTACGCGGTTAATTTTAGGTTTTGCGGTAAATACTTATTGTGCCAATTCTCAGGGCGGAATACTGTTATGTTCGATCGACAGTAATCTAAGCTATAGCTGGAAGGTAGCTAGTAGCAGTTTAAGCCGATGTCGTCTCCTAAAGGTCGATCGAGCAAAATAGAATTGAGCGTCTTAGCCTCGCATCCTGAGTTGTTAACGGGTTTAGATGCGTGGCTGCGGCTGGGCTTGATTTCGCCCGCTGAGGTTGAGCAATTGTGCCGACAATATTTAGTCTGCCCGCTTCCCGATCCCGCTGTAGCCCTTTCTGAAATTGAACATCGGGCGATCGATCCTATACCCGAACCGCAAGTACCAGCCCGATCCACACAAAAAGCATTACCCAGTACCACAAAAACTGTTGCACAGCGCGCCGAAACCGCTCAAACCCCAACTTTTGTCACTCAGATTTTGCAGTCGCTCATAGCCGAAATTAGCGTGGTATGGCTGTTATTTTTAGGAGTGTTCATGGTAGTTGTCTCCTCAGGAGTCTTAGCTGCCAGTCAGTGGGAAAGATTTCCGGCGGCCGGACAATATGGAGTTTTGTTAGCTTATACTTTAACGTTTTGGGCGATTAGCAGTTGGGCGAAACAACAGTCTAATTTGCAATTGACTGCTCAAACTTTGCAAGAAGTGACGCTGTTGCTAGTGCCGATTAATTTCTGGGCGATGGATACTTTTGGATTGTGGCAATATCCCTGGAATTGGGCGGTAGCAATCGCAGCGGCACTTATTTTGACTTGGATAACTGGCGGGATTATCAAATCTCAGTATGAAAGCTTGTCGGGTAAAAATGTAACTTGCTCGATCGCCCTAAATCATTTGGGATTGAGTTATTTGCACTGGGGTTGGGCATTTCCAGGCTTTTCCCTAGCTGCGGTTTATTTGGGTACGGTGGGAACTACTGCTGCTACAGTTTATCAAGTTCAGCAACAACGCTTGCAATGTATCACACGCGGGGGAAACAATGAAACTATCATTCCTGCTTTCAGTTTGCACAGAGATTTTTTGACTTACAAAAAATCGGCTTTAGTAGCTTATTCTTTAGGGATTTTACTAGGTCGGGCGATATTTGTCAAGAATATAAATATCTCTGAAATGGGTTTAGCTTTGGCAATGTGCGGGGTGCTTTTAGCATGGCTCGATTGGCAGCAACCCCTCGCATCTGGGACTATTAGAAACAATATATCCGACCAGCCAAATCCCAGCAACTTTTTTAACTGGCAATTAGCCGGAGGGGCTTTGTTGGGTTTGGGGTGGCTGGTTTGTTTTCGCGAGATTCCGCTACAGGCGATCGCAGTTAGCGCCTTGGCTATTTGGTTTTTTTGTAACCGCTTAGTGCGGTTTTGGCAAAAGCTTGATTTGCTAATGCTCTTCGCCGTGGGACTTCAGAGCATTTGGCTGTTTTGGCGAGTGGTTCCTTTAGAGATTCAAACACAATTTGTTGCATTTTTAACTCAGCTTACAAACTCTCAGCAAACTCCTTGGGCTTTGTGGGGTGTTCTGCTGTTGCCTTATTTAATTTTAATGGTAAGCGTGGCGCAGTGGGTGTACCGATCGCGAAAGTTTCCACTTGCCCATTTTGCCGAAAATCTTGCTCTCGGTTTGGGCAGTATTTTAACTATTATTAGTTTCGTCAATCCCTTTTGGCGATCGCTCAATTTATTGGTTTCTACTTTAACTTTAGGTTGGATCGCTTGGAAATACGTAATTCCCGAGAATTCCCGCCGAGTTTCGAGGCCTAATTCTGCTGTCGATCCCCAGCGAAATCCGGCATTTTTAGTTTACCTGACTCACATTATGGGTTTAGGCGCGATCGCTTCGACAATTGACTTATTTTTGCCGAACCAAACACCCCATATTTGGGCAGGAATTTTATTGCTGTTTATGGCTGCTGAATGGGGATTTTTTGTCTGGATGAAAGCAGCAAATATCAGAGAAAGTTCTGCCTTTTCCCGCTGGCATCCTGCATGGTTCCAAAGTTCTTGGAATCTGGGTTTAGGATTAGCGGGATTCAGCTTTATCTTGCTATACAGTAATTTGCAGTCTCCGTGGGGTTTGATTTGGCTGGCGGCGCCTTTGGCTTTGACTGCTGTTGCTAAATATAGTGATGATTCGCACAAACAACTTGCCAGTACCTTGAGTGCGATCGCCCTAATTTTAGGACAATTTCTCATTTTGAGTTTCCCCGGATATCAGTTAATCGCTTTGGGTTTGGCTGCGGCGTTGATGTTAGTCAATACTTACTATTTGGTAGAGGTACCGGCGGCTGCAATTGGTGTGGGATTTAACTTGGGTTTTGTAGCTGCGGTAATCGATCGATTAGGTTTTATGTCTGGTTGGGCTTGGGGAATTGCTGGGGCGATCGCTCTTTTGTGTCTCTGGTTGCTTCGCAGCACGATTGTTCGTGTTTCCAGCCGTTTCCATCAGCCTTCTCGATTAGCTCAAATTTACGATCGAGCTTTAGATGGTTGGGCTGTCTTACTCGCCAGCTTGCTGTTAACAACTATTACTTTTTATTCTTTTGAACTCTACGCACGCACTACCTTCAATTTCTCCGCATCTGCTGAAGTGTTTGCTGCGACTTTGGTAATCGTGGCTGCGATTGTTTTCCGAAGTTTTCGCCAACTTTCGCCTCTGGCAATTTATGCTTTGGCTTGGAGTTTGGAGTTGCTGACAGCAGTCGGTTTGAGTTTTGTCGATCGCACTACAATTAATTTGGCAGTTGCAAATATCGCTCTCGGATTGTTTGCCCAATTGTTAGGCGATTTGTTGTGGCTGCGCCGCCAGCCAGATCGCACAATTTTACCTAGCATTCATATTATACCTTTGGTCTACGGAGTATGTGGTTTAACTTTGCGATCGCACACTTTTGCCAATTGGACTGGTTTAACTGTGTTGGGTGCGTCTTTAATTGCGATCGGTATTGGTAGGCGGGAGCAACTATTCAAACCTTTGGTTTATTTGGGATTAATTGGCGTGTCGGTTTCCGGTTACGAATCAGTTCTATATCAACTTTTTCAAACACCGGGAGGAGCTTTTGGCGACGGCTTAATTGTGTTGGCAACTCTCGGCACAACTTTAACCTATATCTATCGCATTTTGTCTCCTTGGCTGAGCAGCTATTTACATTTAACGAATACTGAGTTAAAAATATTTGCTCACCTGCACTGGGTTTTGAGCAGTGTACTCCTGATTTCAGCTTCTACCCACGATATTAAATCCGGCCTCAACTTAGGATTAGTCACCGGTGCTTTATTAGTTCAATACGCTTTCTTGCAAGGCCGAAATAATCTCGATCGCCAATGGGCAGAAATTTGGATTTACTTAGGCTGGTTAGAAGCCTTTGGCATCCGGCTTTACTGGATAAATACGCCTTTAGTCAAGTACATTTCCGGGCCGCTGGCGCCTTGGAAAGTTGCCCTCGCTTCTCTATTTGCCTATTTCATTTACATCTTACCTTGGGATAACTGGGGTTGGTCAAAAAATCCCTGGAAGATAATCGCTTCCCTGATTCCGATCATCACTATTCTGGAAAGTCCCGCTAAGTTTTATCCGATTAGCTTCCTCCTAGCTGCTGGGTTCTATGTTTTTCTGGCTTGGGAAAAGCGTGAAGTCCGTTTTACCTACGTGAGTGTGGCGATAATTGACTGGATATTGCTGCGCTGGTTTGGACAAATCGGATTGACTCAACCCGAATACTACTTTACTCCTTTAGGACTTTCTTGCCTTTATGTTGCTCAGTTCGATCGCGCTTTGCAACTACCAGCCCAAAAACCGCTGCGCCACAATCTGCGAATGCTCGCCACGGCGCTGATTTGCGGGATACCTCTTTTGACTCAGCAACACCACGGTTTAGTTGCAGGATTTTTTAGTTTGGTGGCGATTGTAGCGGGTTTGGCGTTGCGAGTGCGGGCGTTTTTGTTTGTGGGGACAGGAATTTTCTTAATCAATGTTTTCTATCAGTTGGTGGTTCTGATTTTTGACTATCCGCTGATTAAATGGGCGATTGGCTTGGCTTTTGGGATTGTCTTTATCTGGATTGCTGCTACTTTTGAGACGCGGCGCGATCGCATTTCGGCTTTTGTACAGCATTGGGTTGTACAATTGCAATCCTGGGATTGAATCTTCCGCCATCAACTCCTGTCGCGCGGTCAGGCCGGGTTTACCAAAACAATGTTTTTTTGTGATAAAATCTAAAAAAAAACGCCCTTTTTTTTGGGGTCAAAAGCTTGACATTGCCGGCTTGAAAAGGTATTATATGATAATCGGAGTGGTGGCATTTTTTAAAATAAAGTCACCACTTCCATTATCTAAAATATAACTTAAAAATCAACTAAAATCAATAGGTAAAAACTCCTTTTTTTGCGCCGCGACTTGACATGGTGAAAGCAGCAAAAGCGATGCAACAGAAAAAGGGCAACTAAAAGGAGCGCCAAATAAATGATGACAACTCAGTTAATCAAGCGCCTATTCACAGTAAAAGAATATCATCAGATGATTGAAGCTGGCATCTTGACAAAAGATGACAAAGTTGAATTAATTCGAGGAGAAATTGTTCAAATGGCTGCCGTCGGTAGAAGGCACACATCTCATGTCAAGCGTCTGACAGAGTTATTCTATATCCGCTTATTATCGAGAGTAACCATTGGAGTTCAAGATCCGGTAGAATTAGACGATCGCTCTGAACCTGAACCGGATATTTCCTTGCTGCGGCGGCGTGATGATTTTTATGAACTGGGACATCCTCAGTCGGAGGATATTTTACTAATTGTGGAAGTAGCGGATACAACCGCCGAAACTGACAGAAATATCAAAATTCCTCTTTATGCCGAAGACAATATTGTAGAAGTTTGGCTGGTCGATATTAACGAGCAATGTGTCGTAGTTTATCGCGAACCTTCTTCCTCGGGATATCAAAATATTCAAAGATTCCAGCGGGGTCAGACTTTATCCATTCTAGCTTTTCCAGATATAGAAATTGCTGTAGTTGATGTGTTGGGATAAATGGAAAAATGACCCTTACTTTTGATCGAGCTAATTATAGTAATTTGCTGGCAGAAGTCGCTCCACGGGCGATCGAAAACGAGGCAGAATACGATCGCCTCCTAGCATTGGCAGAGCGGCTGAGCTTCGCCAAAAGCCGCACTCCCGAAGAAAAAGCTTTACACAAGTTATTGGTAACGCTCATTAGACCTCTTGCAAAAATCCGAAAATACCCTGAAACCATCTGCGTCAATCGGTGTTGAATCTGCCCGATATCTGCGGTTGCTCTATGACTCGAAGATTTCTGCAAGAGGTCTATTGAAGTTTACGAGGCCCAAAACTATCCGATAGACAAATCAGAGTCTCACGAGATTTTGCAACACATCATGGAAGCCAGCGGCACCCGTCAAGCTGACTTAGTGGGCATCATTGGATCGAGTGGCGTAGTTTCTGAGGTGGTGAATGGCAAGCGGGCAATTAGCAAAGCACAAGCTAAGGCACTCGGCGATTATTTTAAAGTGTCGCCTAGTTTGTTCATCTAATACCATTTATCAAAAAGCTTGCTACAACCAAAATGTTGGTTTGTTTCTTCACCCATTGAAAAGAATCAGGTGCGTCGCTATCAGATTGTCGCTTTTTTTTGAGGATTGTTGATGGCGACGCACCCTACAGCTACTGTTACTGTATTCTTATTTTTAACGGGTATTTTTAAATTAAAAACCCGGTTTCTCGAAGAAACCGGGTTTTTAATTAACAGTATTTATCCGTTAGTCGATCGCACTTAATGGCTTAATGCGAATTCCGGCAATTTCGGTTCAGATTCGCCACCCGGCAATACCTTAACCTGACCGTTTTCATCCACATCAACGATCGCACTTTGACCGTCTTTCAGCTTCCCAGACAGCATTTCCTCAGCCAGTACATCTTCCAACAACCGCATAATGGCGCGGCGCAATGGTCGAGCACCGTAGCTGGGATTGTAGCCTTCTGTAACTAACAAGTCCTTGAACTTGTCTGTCACCGACAAAGTAATACCCTGTTCGGTTAAGCGGCCGAAGACTTGCTGCAACAGGATGTCCGCAATCTGCT
>JBDTEI010000254.1:0-4664 GCA_039922675.1 Microcoleus sp. | reverse complement strand
GCGCTGAAAATAGCAGTTGCTGGATTGGAAAATCGATCGCTCTTAGCGTTACGTGTTCCCCAAAAATGGGGCGGCGCGGACATTCCACCGGAGATTTTTTACCAATATCAGGAATTGACTGCTCGATATTCCGGGGCTTTGTCTTTCCTGCAAACTCAGCACCACAGCGCAACTGCGATGCTTGCTCACAGCGACAATGAAATGCTAAAAAGTAGATACTTGGGCGCGATCGCCCAAAAAGAGTTACGCTTAGGTGTTGGGTTTTCGCATTTGAGGCGATCGGGCAAACCGGCAGTCACCGCAACTCCCGCAAAAGAAGGTTATTTACTGTCGGGCCAAGTTCCTTGGATTACAGGTTTTGGCTTGTTTCAAAAGTTTATTGTAGCTGCTGTACTTCCAGACAATCGAGCCGTTTTTGGTGTGCTACCTTTTGCCAATATTCAACGCGAATATGGTACAATAGCGATCGGCGAAATCATGCAATTAATCGCCATGAACTCCACTAATACTGTAACAGCAACTCTCGATAATTGGTTGCTGCATGAATCCGAAATAATTGCGGTTAAACCTGTTGGGTGGATTGCGGAAAACGACAGCAAAAATATCCTAAATTCTGTGCCCGCTACTTTTGGCTGTATTCGAGCAGGATTGGATGTAATTTCAGCGGCGGCGATTGCTAAAGATTCGCCTGTGATTGCGGCGGCTTGCCAAAAATTGGAGCAAAAGCTCGATCGGCTAAAACAGAATTTCCTACAATCTCAACATAGCTCAAAAGCCGAACAGTTAGCGCTCCGAGCCGAAGCCATTGATTTAGCGGTGCGCTGCGGGCACGCTGCGGTTGTGGTTTCCAGCGGTGCGGCTAACGGTACGCTGCACCCGGCTGGAAGAGTTTATCGAGAGGCTTTGGTGTATACTGTTTCTGGGCAAACAAAGGATGTGATGGTCGCTACGCTCGATCGCATTGTCGGTCGATTTTAGATTTAAGATTTTAGTATTGTAGGGTGCGTCAGCTAGGATAATTTTCGGTTTAATATACCTCTTGCAGAAATCTTCGAGTCATAGAGCAACCGCAGATATCGGGCAGATGCAACACCGATTGACGCAGATGGTTTCAGGGTATTTTCGGATTTTTGCAAGAAGTCTAGTATTGAAATAACGTGAGTTTTTTTGCCGATGACAAACAACTTTAACTCAAACAATTTAAAAACGATCGCCTACCGCGACATTATAGACTTAACCCATGCAATTCACCCAAACATTCCCATCTGGCCGGGAGATCCGGTGCCCGAATTTGAAACTGTATCTCAAATAGAAAAAAACGGCTATTTCCTGCGAAAATTCTCACTGGGAGAACACAGCGGCACTCATATCAACGCACCCAACAGCTTTTATGGAGGAGGCGCGAGTGTTGAGAGTTATGCGCCGCAGTCGCTAGTTTCGCCCGCAATTACGATCGACCTTCGCAAGCAAAGTCTTGCCAATCCCGACTACATTTTAACAATTGATGATGTACTGACTTGGGAACGGCAGCACAAATTTATTGAACCGGGAAATCTAGTTTTATTGTATACTGGATGGCAATCAAAATGGGATGACGAGCGAGCATTTTTCAATCCTGACGATCGCGGAATTTGCCACTTTCCCGGATTTGGCAAAGCAGCAACTCAATTTTTGCTAGAAGAGCGCTCAATTGCCGGAATTGGAACCGATACCCACGGCGTCGATCCGGGACAAGATGAAAGTTTTGCTGTTAACAAACTGGTATTGCAAAAGCAGCGAATCGTGCTGGAAAATCTGGCAAATCTCCACTTGTTACCTGCGGCTGACTTCACTTTGGCGATCGGAATATTGCGACTTTTGGGAGGTTCCGGTTCGCCTGTGTCGGTGTTAGCTTTTGTTGCTTGATGCGGTAAAATTGGATTGAGAGAAGTAGAGTACAAATATTAAGATTAATGACAGAACTGCCTAACGATCTCAATGATGCGATCGCCCAATCCCGCATTGCAACCGCCGCCGCCCTCTCGGATGGCAAAACTCTGCTGCAAGTTGAATTAGTCTTTCCCGAAATCGCCCTGCAAGCACAGTCTATCACTCAACAATTCTTACCAGAATTTGAGGAGAGCCACTCCGGGGTGAAAGTCTTTTTTCCCGATGCTGGTGCAGCAGCCCTCGCCCGCCGCGATTGGGGAGAAGTACCTTTTAAAATAAGTGATTTGGGCAGCAGCCGCACTCCTGTTGAAGATAACATAGCACCGGAAGATGAAATGTTTTTGGTGGTAAATCCGGCGGCGGTAGAGGTGGCGCAAGTTGAAAAACTTTACCTAGCTGCTGCGGGCCGCCCTGTGATCTTGCTCAACCCGCGCCTCGAAGATGTTGCTACGATAGGTATAGGCTATGCAGGCCGTCAATTGCGCGATCGATTCCTGAACAAAATCGAATCCTGCTACTACATCAGGCCGCTAGATACGGCGGCTTTATTCCGCTGTTACCCGCAACCGTGGCAAGTCTGGCTGGAAATAAACGACGAATACGAATTAATTTCGGAAACGGCGCAAAAACCTGTGGGAGACGATTTAGAACGGATTTTAGCGAGAGGGATGGGAATCGCCGATCCCAATTCGACGACACCTGCAAAACCGCTAAAAAAGAAAGGTTTTTTAGCAGAAATGCAGACTTTCCTCAAGGCTTTGACTCAGTAGTATTGTAGACAGTTCGCGATCGCATCGGTGGTCAGAAACCGGGGTTTTTTATGAAAATCCTTCCCTGTAGTCCATAGATAAGCTTCATTCAGTTGACAGTTGACAGTTGACAGATGAGTGCGACCTCTACCTAGAAGGAAGAGGATGGGATTAATGAATCGTCTGATTTTAATTGATCCCTAAAAGGGTTCCGGCTTTAAACCAATTCTTTCTGGTAAAAAACCCGGTTTCTTTGATGGTGGTACGATCGCGAACTGGTAGAGTGCGTTAGCTAGGATTATTTTCGATTTTATCGATCGACTCATCGCTGACGCACCCTGCACCGTGAAATAATTGTTGAGTCAATCTTAAATCTCAAATCTCAAATCGACTTACTAAGTAGTAGCAATTACCAAAGCACAATTAACAGCGGTTGTTTATTCTCTGAAAGACTTGCAGGACAACGCACTGCCGTGTTTCTACGGGATATTTGTACTTCACTATACTGCAAGCTTGGATAACTTCTCAGTGTTGCGATCGGTAACTACGCAAACGGAATTGTTAAATTTTACCAAATATTTCTAAAAACAGTATAATGGGTGACACCCCTCTTCAGCAAAAGATCGGAGGAAATAGCAGCTAAATCAGATGCTATAAGCTAGTAATTAAGGTTTCGAGTCAGGAAAGCGGATAAACACAGTGGAGCACCGGCGCATTGTTATTGGGGACGTACACGGGCATTACGACGGCTTAATGCTTTTGCTAGAGGCACTTGCTCCGAGCTCGGACGATCGCGTATATTTTTTGGGAGATTTAATCGATCGCGGGCCGAAAAGCGCTCAGGTATTAGATTTTGTGCAGCATAGCCCCTACCAAACTCTGCTGGGAAACCACGAACAACTGATGTTAGATGCTTTATCGGGGCCGTCAGTGGATATGCGGGCGTGGCAATCTTGGCTGTACAGTGGGGGGGATGCGACAGTCGCCAGCTACAAAAATACAGGGATGATGCCGTACAAACACTTAGAGTGGCTGCGATCGCTCCCAACGCATTTAGACTTAGGAGATATCTGGCTGGTACACGCGGGTGTGCATCCGACTATGCCAATTCACAAACAGTCGATCGAACAACTCTGCTGGATTCGGAAAGAATTTCACGGGATATCGAAACCGTATTTTCCCGATAAATTAATTATTACAGGTCACACGATCACGTTTACCTTTGAGGGTGTGAGGCCCGGGGAATTAGTGAGAGGCCAAGGGTGGCTGGATATTGACACGGGCGCTTATCATCCGAAAAGTGGCTGGCTGACGGGATTTGACCTCAGTTACCGGAGAGTTTATCAGGTAAATGTGTTTAACAATCAAGTGCGGATTTTGCCGTTTGACGAAGTTGTCAGACAATTGAAGCCACAGATTCCACTCCCGAAACCTGAGATGAGTCCTGTGGTTCAACAGCAGAGTTAAATTACAGGGAACCGCTGTTTAAAGCTTGACAATTTATCATCTACTATCTATTGTTTGTAAGTAGTGGAAAGCAAGGGCTTTTACGCGGAACTTTGAAAATTGAATAGATTGTGCGATCGCCTGCGGTTGGTTTCATTGGTCACTCTAGCCTTCACCGGGAGAGTATATACCAATACGGTTTACTTAAGGTTTGGGAGGCTTTAAAATCTTAAAAATAGGAGGATTCATTTTGATACCAGTACCTCGGCTTTTAACTTTTTAGGATTTAAATTTTGATACCGATTTTTTGACCATAATGCGGTTGTTTCTCTGAACTATTTTTAGTAAAATTTCATCAAGTATCTCCAAATTCAACCAAGTTTTAAAAAGGGGATTTCTTGTGGTTCTAATCGCTTAAATTTTTCACAGGACGAATAATATCGTTTCCGGTTGCATCGGAATTGTTAGCAGCCCAAATCAGGAGACGGCAGTGCCGTGTCCCTACACTGTTATTTTGGGTAGGGACACGGCACTGCCGTC
>JBDTEI010000253.1:0-3000 GCA_039922675.1 Microcoleus sp. | reverse complement strand
GGCAATGAAAGAGCGGGAAGATTTTTTACATCCTCGCAGTCGCTACTACGGTGATTTCACGCCAGAAAACTTGGCGTTTAATGCCAACTTGCAGGAATTTGCTCAGAAAATAACTTATATTTGCTCTCTGGAAACAGGAGGTAAAATTAGCTCTGAGAAAGCCTATAAAGATATTAAGGCGCTTTGGAAAGACTTAAAATCCTCTAAGAAGCAATTGGGAATTGGTCAAAAACCTCCCAGTACCGATGGGGAAAATTTACCTTAAAGTCATCGCAGTCAAACGTAGATGCAGATGGCGGTTGAAACCACGCCTATAAAAACGTAGGCATTAGCCTTCCCGAAGGGTAGTCCGCCGCCGCAGACTGAAGAAAATAATATCATTTTAACCGCCATGTCTTCAAACCGCAGAGGCGGTTTTTGTTTATCTAGGCGTGGTTTAAACCGTAGGACTTTTCTATGGTTGAGGAGTTGGTGTTGCTTGTCCTCCGAAGGGAGTACAATTCCCGCCGAGGCCGAAAGTGATGGCGCAAGTATTAGTTTTCAGCATTCCCTCATAGGTATCAGCACCGGTGCCGGGGCCGCCCAACTCATCGCCGTAAAGTTCCTTATCCGAAATTTTGACATTAGCCTCCCTCGCCACAGTCTGCATCAACTTCGGATTAATTGTGCTTTCGACAAAAATTGTCGGCACTCCTGCGGTCTTAATTTCTGATGACAATTCGGCAATTCTTGCTGCTGTGGGCTGTTCTTCTGTGGTCACTCCCTGCAAAGCTCCAGCCATCTCCAAACCGTAAGCATCGGCATAGTAACTCAGAGCATCGTGAGTAGTTACTAACTTGCGTTTGTTCGGTGGAATTGTCGCAATTTGAGATTTTATCCAAATATCTAATCTTTGCAAATCATCTGTTAATTTGGCGGCATTGCTGGTATAAAGTTGAGCATTACTGGGAGCGATTTTTTTCAATTCATCGCGAATAATTTCCACCATGCGGATGCCATTTTGAGGGTTGTGCCAAACGTGAGGGTCGGGGACTTTTTCGCCTGCTGCGTGGGGTTTGTTTTCCACTTTCTCTTCTGGGCCGTGTTCGTGTTCGCCCATCAGCGGTTTGGGAACGGCGAGTTCGTGTACGGCGATTTTGGGTGCGGAATTACTGCTGGATTTAATTAATTTAATGATGCTGGGTTCGAGGTTGTAGCCGCCGTATAAAATTAGATTTGCTGTTTCAATGGCTTTGCGGTCTTCTGGCTTGGTTTGGTAGGTGTGGGGGTCTTCTCCGGGCTGAATTAGACAGGTGGTGTCGATCGACTTTTCGGCAATTTCCTTAGTCATATCGCAGATAACGCCCGTCGTGGCGACGACTTTCGGCAAGTTGGAGCTCGGACTCTCCGGCGAAGAATTGCTGGCTTGGGGGCCAGAAGTACACGCAACCAGTCCGAAACCCATCGCCAAAACCACCGCACCCCACAATCTGCCGCTTTTTCCGGTCAAGTTTTTTAACATTTTACCTTTGGAACGATAATCGTTATTACTTTTAGAGTTATCCTATTGTAGTAGCCACGAACAAGAATCGTTCTCAAAATCTGGAATTATGCTAGAAGTGCAAGACTTGGCTGTGAATTATCGAGGAATTTCGGCCCTCAGCAGCGTGAATTTTCATTTAGATCCCGGACAGTTAACGGGGGTGTTCGGCCCCAACGGCGCGGGGAAAAGCACGATGGTGAAGGCGATGCTGGGATTGATTCCGGCCTGTCGGGGGATGGTGAAATATCAGGGGCGCTTGTTGAAGGAACAGTTGGGGCGGGTGGCTTACGTGCCCCAGCGATCGCAAATTGACTGGGATTATCCGATTACGGTGCAAAATGCGGTAATGATGGCGCGCACTGTCCAGACTGGTTGGTTTCGCACTCCCTCGAAGCAGTCGCAAGAATTAGTCAAAGCTGCTTTGCTGCGGGTGGGAATGTGGGATTTGCGCGATCGACAAATTGGCGAACTCTCCGGGGGACAGCAGCAGCGGATATTTTTAGCAAGGTCGATCGCCCAACAAGCCGACTTATTCTTCTTCGACGAACCCTTTAGTGCGATCGACAAAGCAACAGAAGAGATTATATTCGATATTTTTGCCGAACTAAAAGCCGAAAATAAAACCTTGCTAGTAATCAGTCACGATTTAGGCGACACGTTAAAAAAATACGATAATTTATTGTTGCTCAACAAACAGTTAATTGCCAGTGGTTCCTGCCAGGAAGTTCTCACCGCCGCCAATATTCAAAAAGCCTATGGATACGATTTAAGCTTAGTTTCTGTGTAAGAAGACTGGCGGTTAAAACCGCGTCTATACAAACAAAACCCGGATGGTGCGCGGGTTGAAGAGTGGGCGGTTAAAATTGGGTTTTTTTCTTCAGTCCGCGCACCATCCGGACTTCGTATGTGTAGGGGCGGTTTCAACCGCCGACCTTTATCAACTATTGTCGAGGAAATTAAATGTTAAACATACTAATTGAGCCGCTCAAATTCGAGTTCATGCGAAATGCGATCGCCGTCGGTATTTTGCTAGGAATTGTCTGCGCCGTTGTCGGAGCGTACTTAATTGTACAGCAAATGGGAATGATGGTAGACATGATTGCCCATTCAGTATTAGCAGGACTGCCGGTGGCATTTTATTTAGGATACAATATTTCGATCGGCGCATTTATCTCAGGAATCATCAGCGCTATAATTATGGCGTGGATTCAATCGCAATCGCGGCTTAAAATAGATGCAGTCATGGCATTAATTTTATCTACATTTTTAGCAATTAGCGTCACCTTGATTAGCCTATTGCGGACAACAAAACTAGACTTAGACGGTTTTTTGTTCGGGAACATATTGTCAGTTGCACCCGCTGACGTGCATCAGACTTTCGTCATAACTGTGATTATTTTGGTCGCAGTTAAACTCTTTTACAAAGAACTGCTATTCTATACGTTCGACCCGCTGGGGGCGCAAGCGTCCGGTTTACC
>JBDTEI010000252.1:0-4942 GCA_039922675.1 Microcoleus sp. | reverse complement strand
ACGACCGCCAGGGGTAGTCGCAATTATCGAGACGCTCATTTCCTCGCAAATATCGAAGGCATATTCGGCAGTTTGCTGCAAATCTTGGGTCATTTTAGCAATAGTATCTCGGATATCCTGTTCTTTTGGTGGATGCAACACTTCGTCTGCTGCTGTTAGCTTTTTCTTACCTGTTTCAGCCTTCGGTTTTATTGACCCGATCGCCTGAGATAACATACCTACCCCATTAGCCCTGATTAATAAGAAGATTCCTCCCAAAATAAAAGCCAGATAATAATCGATAGTTTGAAAACTAAAAATCGGCTCTTTTTGAGGATTTTCCTGAGACTGTATAAAATTGTTGCTTGGTTGAGCTATCGGTGCTATTGGGGATAATTTATCCCCAAATAAGTCAGCCCTTGCAGAATTAGCGTCAGATGCCGATCGCCAATAGCCAATGTTCTGAGGCGCTACCAAACTTCCTTGTACAGCGCGATTGCCACCTCTCTCCCCTACACTTCCCGGCAATATTTTTGCATTAATGCAACATTCCACACCAAACACAGCAGCCGTTAAGTATCCTAACATTAATTTACCATTAATTTTCATGGGTTCCAATTGCTAAGTTTGAAAAAATGCTTAACCGCAGTAAAAAATGTGAAGAAATTTAACGTAAATTGAGATGCGACCCAAAAACATATCCGACCTTAATTTATTTTAATTGCGTAATTTTAATTTACGCAAGCAGTAATTTATTTGCATAACTAATTATAATTTGAATCATAATTAAAAACCTGTCATCAGCCATTGTGCTACAAATTATCCGCCATTATGCCTAGGTACTGACTCGATCGCGCTAAAATTAGATAATTGTGGCGAGGAAGCGACAGAGATTTGTTATAAAAATCAACAATAGGACTGACGCACGGATGCCTAGAAACCGGGTTTCGGCTGCGCGGTAACTGAGCGTAGTCGAAGCTCAACCAGGAATTTTTTCACGAAAATATTTCGTTGCAGCCCCCAGCCCCGAGCGAAAACCAGGCGATCGCAGTCCCTGTGCGTCCAGAAATCAACAATTAGCTTAAAATCGATGCAGAAATCCACTAATTGAACCAATGAGTCAGACTATCCCAGAACTCCAAACAGAAGTCCGCGGGCTGCAAGCAGAAATTGCCACCCTGCAAGAGTCGCGGGACAAACTTTCCTCCCAGCGCTCAGAGTGCCGAGTGACAGTCAGTTTTCCCAAAAATAATACTCCTGAAGCCATTGCCGAGTTCCATCAGCAAAATGCTGTCTTTGGGGAGCAATGGTTGCAGCAAATTCAGGAGATTGACCGAGAAACTCAAATTATTGAAAAGCAACTGCAAGAAAAACAGCCGGTACTCGATTACAAACAAGGTGAACTAGACAAATTGCTAGCCGGAGTGCACTGGCAAGAAGTAGAAAACCACGTTCAAACCGGGGAAAAGCGCTTGCAAGCACAAGCTCGCAGAATCAATCAAGCAGCAGCGCAGCTAGAGGCAGAAATCCAAGCTTTAAAAGCACTGTACGATCAACTCAATCCTAGTTATTCCGAGTGGTTTCAACAACCAACTCAAATCGTCGATTTTTCGGCAAAAACTATTCCTTATGCTTTTTCAGGCAGCAGCGGGTTGATCTTGGGAAACAAGGAGATTGAGTTGGATAAAAAATAGTTTTGAATGATGAATATTGAAGCGTGAATTAGTAGGGTTGAATGTCACCGTCGAATGGCTGAAGAAGTCTGACACCTTCAACGAGATTTAAAGGTTTTTACCGGATTCTTTAGGTAAATAAATCAAAAACGGGTACTGACGGCGCTAATGTTCGCATCGGGGGCTAGAAATCCGGTTTCTAAGAATTTTGCGTTAAGTCAAAAAAAATATCACAAGAAACCGGGTTTCTGAGTTCAACGTCTGATGGCAAACCTAATATTAAAAGCTTTGAGTTTCATTATTTGGGAACAGGTTTATTTTTAATTGTGGTATTAATGTAAAATGTAAAATCTTACAGTGTAAAATGTCAAATATACTTACTCACTTATGAAAAAAAATATTTGGATAGCGGTATTTATTCTGGTGGCGGTGGTGGCGGCTATTTGGGGTTCTGACTCGTGGCAGCGGTTGTCGGCTGTACCCGAAGTTTCGATCGGGAGCAAAATCGACATTTCGCAAAACCCGTATCCCTCACCGCTGAGTGCTGAAAAGAATGCAGTTAATCTGCCAGAAATTGACCCATCTCGGTTGTGGAAACACGTCGAGACTTTAGCAGGAGAACGGGTGGGAGAACGCGATCGCTCTTTGACGAGAGACTACATTTCCAAACAACTGCAAACCTTGGGATTTTCCCCAGAGTTGCAGCGGTTCGATCGCGGAATTAACATCTTCGCCGAAAGAAAAGGTACTGACTCAAAAGCTGGTGCAATTTTAGTCGCAGCACACTACGATACTGTACCAAAATCGCCCGGGGCTGACGACAATGCGACGGGAGTTGCAGTAGTTTTAGAAGTAGCAAGATTGCTGGGTTCTCGTGCCACTACTCGGACATTGCAAGTAGCATTTTTCGACAGGGAAGAAATCGGACTTTTAGGCAGTTTAGCATTCACTGGTAGCGCGGCGCGGTTAAAAAATTTGCAAGGAGCGATCGTCCTAGATATGGTAGGTTATGCCTGTCGCACGCCTGGGTGTCAGCGATATCCCGAAGGATTGACAGCGCAACCTTTTCTAGAAGCATCGGGGGTAACATCTCCCGACAAGGGCGAGTTTATTGCTGTAGTTGGGGATGCGGAACATCCGTTGCTGTTGAAAACTTTTGCGGAGTCGGGAAACGCGGATTTGCCGCCAGTGGTGGCGCTACCTGTTCCCCTGAAAGGGTTGCTGACTCCTGATGTTTTGCGCAGCGACCACGCGCCTTTCTGGTATAAAGGAATTGGTGCTGTGTTGGTGACGGATACTGCAAATTTGCGATCGCCCCACTATCACCAGTCTACCGATACACTCGCAACTATCGATCGACCTTTTTTCACCGGTTCTGCCCAAATTGTGGTCAATGCAGTGGCTAAGTTATTGGAAATTCGGTAATTGGTAATTGGTAATTGGTAATTGGTAATTGGTAATTGGTAATTAGTAATTAGTAATTAGTAATTGGTAATTGGTAATTGGTAATACAAGTTTAAGGTTCGCAATGGGCACCCGATATTTAGAAAATCTCCAGAAGTTTTAAAATAAATAAGTGGATTGTTGCTCTACTTTTGATATGCTGACAAAGGTGATTGCAAAAAACGCTATTTAAATATGATAGGTAATATAGGACAAGCCACTGCTTTAAGCGATCGCCCTTATTTAGTATTAACGAGTCAAGATCAAAGCATACAATTAGAGTTAAAACAGCCGCAACACGTATTGGGGCGCGATCGCACTCGTGCTGATTTGGTTGTTCCCGAACCCTGGCGGGCAGTTTCCGGCGTTCATGCTGTGTTGCGCCAAATTGGCCAAAATTACTGGATTTACGACGGTGACGGTCAGCAGCCGAGCACTAATGGCTTATTTGTCGATCGCACTCGCATCACTCCCAACGACGGTTATTGTCTGAAAAACGGTACAGAAATTAAAATCGGTCTCGATCCGAAAAATCAAGTTTTGGTGACTTATTTTAATCCGCTAGCGAGTCAAAAATTTCCCCCCAGCAAACAGTCAATTCCTCTCAGCAATCGGTCGGTTTTGTTGGGCCGCGATCCAAACGCTTCGCTGCAATTAGATGCGCCGCTGGTTTCGAGGCGCCACGCGACAATTGACGCCGACAGTCGCGGTAATTATATTTTGCGAGATCACAGTGTTAACGGCGTTTTTGTCAACGGTCAGCGCATCACAAATTCTGTACAGTTGGCCGAGGGAGATGCGATTCGGATCGGCCCGTTTACTCTAACTTACCGCAGCAATACGTTAGAGGTGCAAGACCGAGGCAATCAAATTCGCTTGGATGCTGACAGTCTGGTGATTCCCAAGCGTTTGGATGGCATCACTTTGGCGATCGAACCGGGGCAGTTTGTGGCTTTAGTCGGCGGTAGCGGCGCGGGAAAATCGACTTTAATGCGGACGCTTTTAGGCATTGAAAAAACTACTGAAGGCGCTGTGTTTCTCAACGGCGACAACCTGCGCCAAAACTTTAATATTTACCGTAATCAAATTGGTTACGTGCCTCAAGATGATATTATTCACGCAGATTTGACAGTAGAAGAAGTGTTGAGTTATGCAGCTAAATTGCGCTTACCTCCCGATACAGATGTTCAGCAGGTAGTCACAAAAACTTTAGAAGATATTGAAATGACTCACCGCCGCACGGCTTTTGTAAAACAGCTTAGCGGCGGACAGCGCAAACGGGTTAGCATCGGAGTTGAACTGTTAGCAGATCCGAAACTTTTCTTTTTGGACGAACCGACTTCTGGGCTCGATCCGGGTTTGGATAAGAAGATGATGCAACTGTTGCGAAAGTTGGCAAGTCAAGGCCGGACGGTGATTCTGGTGACTCACGCGACGGCAAATATCACGATGTGCGATCGTATTGTGTTTATGGGGCGTGGCGGACGCCTTTGTTACTTCGGCCCGCCTGTGGAAGCCCTCGATTTTTTCGATGTCAAAACCGGCGATTTTGCCGATATTTACAACGAACTAGAAACAGGAGAAACCAACGTTCAAAGCTGGGCAGAAAAATTCAAAAAATCTCCATACTATCAACGCTATATTGTCAACCATTTCAGCACCGGCAAGCCCGACACAAAAACACCCGCCGCGCCTTATAAACCAAAATCTGTATCTTTTCTTAAACAACTAATTTTGCTCGCCCAGCGCTATTTTCAGCTTATTTCCCGCGACTTAGTTAACTTGGGTTTAGCTCTGTTAACGGCTCCGATCGGGATTAGTTTGCTGCGCCTCGCCGTCCGAGATAA
>JBDTEI010000251.1:0-4717 GCA_039922675.1 Microcoleus sp. | reverse complement strand
CTGCATACCAGATGGATTCTACGGTTTGAGCGATCGCACTCGCCGACGTTTCCCCATTTTGCACCGATTCCCCGTCGAGTAAAACTGTAACGTGACCGAGTTTGCGACCGGGACGCGATAGTTTCTTACCATACCAATGTACAAAAGCGCCACTAATTTGTGCCAGTTGTTTTCGTTTCTCTAAATAATCTGACTCCGCCGACTCGTAGCCGAGCAAATTTACCATCACAGCACCTGCACATTTCAAATCGCAATTGCCTAAAGGCAGTTGACAAACTGCGCGCAAATGCTGTTCAAATTGTGAAGTTTCGCAAGCATCGATTGTAAAATGTCCCGAGTTGTGGGTGCGGGGTGCAATTTCATTGACTAACAGCTTATTGTCGGCGGTTAAAAATAATTCAATGCCGAATACGCCGACAGCTTCTAAGCTATTGAGGAGAGTGCGGGCGATCGCACAAGCTTCGGTTTTGACATCTAAACTAATATCCGCAGGTGCGATTACCAGGCGACAAACCTGATTTTGCTGTTGGGTTTCCACGATCGGGTAAATCGCAATTTCCCCAGCGGGCGATCGAGCCGCAATCACAGCCAACTCGCGATCGAACGGCACAAACTCTTCCACCAGCAATGACTGACCTTTAAGTTTAGCGCTAATTGACTCAAAACTCTCGCGATCCTTAACAATAAAAGTGCCTTGGCCGTCATAACCGTGGCGGCGAACTTTGACGACAAAGGGAAAGTCTCTGGGCCCAGATTCCGAGTTTTTTTCCATCTGCGCGCTGTCGGAAACAGAAATTGCCAAATTGTCGATCGCCACTGACCCGCCGATGGGATCATCCCCCACACCCCTTTCTCCAATTTGCTTTCTCTGTTCTTCCTGCAACAAATACACGTGTAAATCTGCCAGATCATTAATTTTCCAAAACGGGGGAATTGGTAAACCCAAACCTTTTAAATAACAGCGCTGCACATACTTGTCCAACAACGGAGAAAGCGATGACAAACTCGGCTGAAATAACACACCTTGCTGTTCTAATTCCCGCAAACCATCCAAATCTACAAACTCATTTTCAAAAGTAATAATATCGCAGCCCTCCGCCAATTTAGCAGTAGCCAAAACATCATCAACAGCCGCCAAAACAGCACCAGCAGCAACCGAAACTGCCGGGTCAGTAGCATGGGGAGTTTGCACTACCAATTTCACACCCAGCGCGGTAGCACCATCTCCCATCATCGAAGCTAGCTGGCCGCCACCGATAACGCCCACTCGCTTAAATTTGGCAGACGAACTCGCTGCGGTTTGATTTGATTTCATCTGAGTAAAATTCCTTGGGTCAACCTGACTATTTTATCGCTATTTGTACCCGGATGAATTACAGTAATTGAACAGTTAAAACCCATAAAATAGTTTTAATTGCATGATTAAATCGAGGCATAACCCAGAAAAAATTGGGGGCTAAAGTCTTTAATTATTGCACGAACCCAGCATTAGGGAAACTGCGATCGAGCCGCAGCCATCCAGAAAAGTGCCACATCTAGCAATTCCTTAGCGCCAAGCATGGCATAATTGACAGCACTGCAAAAAGCAGAGAGACAGTTGCAAACACTGATTTTCAGAGATTCAGGGAACAAAAGTTATAGGTGAGGATACTGTGAAAGTTTTGGTTGTGGGGAATGGAGGTCGCGAGCACGCGATCGCAAAAAAACTGCTAGAATCTACGCGGATTAAACAAGTATTCTGCGTACCGGGCAACGGTGGCACAGCTACCACCAAAGGCTGTCAAAATCTGTCGCTCAACATCGACGACTTTCAAGGCATCGAACGCTTTGTGATGGTCAACAACATCGGATTAGTGATAGTCGGCCCCGAACTGCCCCTATCGCTAGGCATCGTTGACTACTTCCAACAAAAAAAAGTGATGATTTTTGGCCCCACCAAAGCCGGTGCCCAAATAGAATCCAGCAAATCCTGGGCCAAACAATTGATGCTAGAAGCAGGCATCCCCACACCCAAAGCTGCCGTATTTACAAATGCAGAAGCAGCCAAAGCCTACGTTGTGGAGCAAGGAATTCCCATAGTTATCAAAGCAGACGGACTCGCATCAGGCAAAGGAGTCACCGTTGCCACCACCGTCAAAATGGCTCACAGTGCCATCAATACCATTTTTCGAGGTGAATTCGGCACGGACAACATCCGAGTCGTCGTCGAAGAATTCTTAACAGGTCAAGAAGTCTCGATTCTCGCCCTCACCGACGGCATCACAGTGGAACCCCTGCTGCCGGCCCAAGACCACAAAGCGATCGGAGAAGGCGACAAGGGAGCCAACACCGGCGGTATGGGAGCCTATGCCCCAGCACCCATTGTCACCCCAGAGCTCATGGAAAGGATTCAAACAGAAATTCTTGAACCTACCCTCGCAGCCCTGCAAAAACAGAAAATTGACTACCGGGGCGTTCTCTACGCAGGTTTAATGATTACGCCAGACGGAGAACCCAAAGTCTTAGAATTTAACTGCCGCTTCGGAGACCCCGAAACTCAAGCGGTTTTATCCCTGCTGGAAACTCCTCTGGAAGATTTGGTGCTGGCCTGTTGTCAGCAGCGTCTCGGTGAATATTCCAATATTCGCTGGAAGTCGGGGGCTTCTGTTTGTGTCGTTTTGGCTTCTGGGGGCTATCCTGGAATTTACCAAAAAGGCAAAGTTATTACAGGGATCGAGGAAGCTGAAGCCAAAGGTGCAGAAGTGTTTCACGCCGGCACTCAGTTGAAGCAGCAGCAGTTGGTGAGCGAGGGCGGTCGCGTTTTGGGCGTCACTGCGACGGGGGAAACTTTGGAACAAGCTATTTCCAAAGCTTATGCAGCAGTTGATTGCATCCAATTTGAAGGGGTCTACTGCCGCCGCGACATCGGCCGTCGGGCGTTGGGCGATCAAAATTAGGAATTGCGACATCGACCGCCATCGGCAAGCCAAGCAATCTCAAAGTAGAAATGTAACAATGAAGTTTGGTATCTCTGCGGTGGCGGTAGCGGACAAGTCGCTCGCGGCAGAAAAATCGATCGACCACAAACTCAATTAATCTTGCTTTTAATATTGAACTGGTGAACTGCTCAAATGCTGGCCATACTAAACAAAATCGGAGAAATTATTGCCCGCTGGTGGTCGGATTTTACCCTCCAGACTCGCCTGATGGCTGCTGCTACCCTCGTAGTGTCCTTAATTATGAGCGGCCTGACTTTCTGGGCCGTGAATACTATCCAGCTAGACGCCCGACTTAACGACACTCGCTACGGCCGCGATCTCGGTCTGCTATTGGCTGCAAATGTGGCGCCGCTGATTGCGAAAAACGATCGCTCAGAAGTTGCCCGTTTTTCCCGCCAATTTTACAGCAGCACCTCCAGCGTCCGCTATATGCTGTACGCCGACGATGCAGGAGATATTTTTCTGGGGATACCCTTTTCGGAATCGGAGGTGCGAACTTCCCTGACACTGCGCCGCCAAATTAAACTCCCGGATAATTTTATCGCCGACATTGAGGCGAGAAATTTAACTTCTTTGCCCTTAGTGCGGCAACACTTGACGCCAGACGGAGAAGTTACTGATGTATTTGTGCCGCTAATTCACGAGGACAAGTATTTGGGGGTGCTGGCGATCGGCATTAACCCCAATCCCGCAGCAGTTATCTCTTCAAATCTGACAAGGGATGTCACTTTAGCAGTATTTGTCACCATTTGGGTGATGGTAATTTTGGGCGCTGTATTTAATGCCCTGACAATTACTCACCCGATCAAACAATTAGTCTTCGGGGTCAAAAATATCGCGGGCGGGAATTTTAAGCAGCGCGTTGACCTGCCTTTAGGGGGAGAATTGGGCGAGTTGATTGGCAGTTTTAACGAGATGGCCCAGAAACTCGAAAGTTATGAAGAACAAAATATTGAAGAGTTGACAGCGGAAAAAGCCAAGTTAGAAACTTTGGTTTCAACTATTGCTGATGGGGCGCTGTTATTGGATGCTAATTTGCAGGTAATTTTAGTCAACCCGACTGGCCGGCGGATTTTTGGATGGGAAGGTAAAAATGCGATGGGAATTAATGTCCTGCACATTTTACCAGCAGAAGTGCAGCGCGAGTTGGCAAGACCACTACAGGAAATAGCTGCGGGCGATCGCGAAGGCGGCGAATTTAGAATTTCTATGAGCGAACCGGTCAACCGCACAATTCGGATTCTGCTAACAACCGTAATTCTCCACAAAGCCCCGGGCGCCGAACCGCTGTGCAAAAGCTGCGTGCGCGACGAGGAAAATACCTGCACCGAATCGCAACGCCCGAACGCGATCGAGTGTACTTTCTACGAGCAAACCTCCAAGCATCAAGGTTCCGGGCACTACCGAGAAAGTCTCAAAGGCATTGCCATGACAGTACAGGACATCACTCGCGAAGTAGAACTAAATGAGGCTAAAAGCAATTTTATCAGCAACGTTTCTCACGAACTGAGAACGCCTTTATTTAATATTAAATCTTTTATTGAAACTCTCTACGAATACGGAGAAGACCTTCAAGAAAGCGAGCGCAAGGAATTCCTAGAAATTGCCAATCGAGAGACCGATCGCCTAACTCGTTTAGTTAACGACGTGTTAGACTTGTCGCGGTTGGAATCCTGCCGAGTTTATAACTTAGATGCGGTTGACCTCCCGCAAGCTGTAGAACAAACCCTGCGGACTTA
>JBDTEI010000250.1:0-7061 GCA_039922675.1 Microcoleus sp. | reverse complement strand
AGGCGCTCGGGTTTACGGTGTGGAGGGTTTGCCTTTGCCGATGTACCCGGAACTGAAAATGGCACTTCCGAGTCCGGCGATTGGTCAACAATTACAGCAGTTTCAACCGGATATTATTCATGTTGTCAATCCGGCAATTTTGGGATTGGGCGGTATATATTACGGCAAAAAGTTTAATATTCCGATTTTGGCTTCTTACCACACGCATTTACCTAAATATTTGCACCATTACGGTTTTGGAATGCTCGAACCTTTGCTGTGGGAATTGCTCAAAGGAGCTCACAATCAAGCCGAATTGAATCTGTGTACTTCCACAGCAATGGTGGAGGAGTTGAGAACTCACGGCATTGAGCGGGTAGACTTGTGGCAGCGCGGTGTAGATACTGAAATGTTTGTCCCCGAATTGGCGAGTCGAGAAATGCGATCGCGCCTGTCTGAAAATCACCCCGATAGTCCTCTGCTGCTGTACGTCGGCCGCCTCGGTGCCGAAAAAGAAATCGAGTCGATCAAACCAGTCCTCGCCGCGATTCCCGACGCCCGCCTCGCCCTCGTGGGAGATGGCCCGCACCGACAAACCCTCGAACAATATTTTGCCGGCACCCCCACCAATTTTGTCGGCTACCTTAAGGGGCAAGAATTGGCTTCTGCTTACGCATCTGCTGATGCCTTCATTTTTCCATCCCGCACCGAAACCCTGGGCTTAGTGCTCCTAGAAGCTATGGCTGCGGGGACTCCTGTAGTGGCGGCGCGCAGCGGCGGAATTCCCGATATTGTCACCGACGGTGTTAACGGATATCTATTTGACCCCGCCGACGAAGCTGGAGCTCTGACAGCCACCCAGCGCCTGTTTGCGAATCCCGAAGAACGGGAAACCCTGCGCCAAAACGCTCGCTCTGAAGCCGAACGCTGGGGTTGGGCCGCCGCCACCGGACAACTGCGACGCTACTATCAATCGGTGATATTTGCTCAGTCCATGCCCTCTGCTGCCTAAATATCACAAGCTGTCGCCTTTTAAACGGGTACCGACAGCTTAGCTTCCCTTGCCCGATCGTCAGTTTGTAGCGAAAACGCGCGTTCTCTACTCAAAGACCGATCGAACTTTTTTGCTGCTTAGATTGCGGTAGCTATCCTGCTGTTGCGTTTACCATTAAACTATGAGTAGTTTTGCAATGCTTCGCTGGCAAAATAGCGCCCAACACCCGACCGGATACGGTCGCCCAGTGCGCTAAAACAGTCACACCGCCCAGCAGCCGAGCACAGAGCGTAAAATCTACATGGCCCGCGATCGATCGAACGAAAGTCTGCAAACTAATTTTCAGGCTGCCAGTATTCCGCAGTCAAGTTCAGCTTTAACTGGCGAACCCTCATCAGTATCGAGGTTGTAACAAAAAAAGATCGATCGAGCATATGTAAAAAGCAAACTGAAGTTGCGTGCGCCCAAGAATGAACTATTCACGAAAGCGACAAGCGAGTGCTCAAGCGCTTGCAAACAACTTAAACAGTTTGCACCGCCGCAGCATCTAGCGCCGATCGACCTGCGGGTCAGCCTACCCCTCTGAGCAAGCAGTTAATCATGACATTCTCCAATGCTGGTAGCGTTCTGGCTACACTGACTCAAGTCAATTTTATGGGGGCATTGACCTCCCGTGTTAAGAGCCTGCCAGTTACTGAATTAGTATGCCTGCTGGACTTTGTAACGGCTGAATTTCAGCAGTTTATCCGGGCAATGGATCTGATTAACAATGAAGCACTCGAAACTCTCTTAGAGCAACTGTTAGATGCTTTCACTGTCAAAATAGGTCAAATTCTGCAAGCAGACCGGACAACAATTTTTTTGGTAGACCCCAACAAAAATCAACTGTGGCACAAAACAGTCGATGCGCTCACGAGCGAAGAAATAGAAATTCGCTTGCCGATGGATGCAGGCATTTTAGGCTACGTAGCAACTACTGGAAAATCGCTCAATGTCGTGCAGGGTAGAGAACACGAGCATTTTAATTCCGAAGTAGACGAACCACCGAACTACCGGGTTGAGACCATCCTCTGTATGCCGATTTTTAGCAGCAAGAGCCAACATGAACCCGTAGCGGTGGTCAGACTGTTAAATAAAGCTGGTAATATCCCCTTTAATGAGGAAGACGAACAGCAGTTTCAGGCCTTTGCTGATTCGATCGGGATTATTCTCGAAAGCTGTCAGTCTTTCTACGTCGTCGCCCGCAACCAGCGAGGGGTTGCCGCACTTTTGAGAGCCACCACGACTTTGGGTCAAAGTCTTGACTTGGAAACAACTTTGCGCTCTGTCATGGATCAAGCTCGGGACTTGATGCAAGCCGATCGCAGCACGCTATTTTTGTTAAATCGGGAAGCCAACGAACTCTGGACAAAAGTCGCCAAAGCCGACGGCAAAACGATGGTAGACCTCCGCATTCCTGCTAACAAAGGAATTGCTGGCTACGTCGCTTCGACCGGTAAACCTCTAAATATTACAGATGCTTACGACGATCCCCGCTTCGATCCCACTACAGACAAGCAAACGGGATACCGCACTCGGACTGTGTTGTGTATGCCGGTGCATAACGCTAAAGGTGAGCTGATCGGAGTGACTCAGCTCATTAATAAGAACCAAGGCAGTTTCACTACTTCCGACGAAGAGTTTTTGCGAGCATTTAATTCTCAAGCGGGAATGGCGCTGCAAAATTCTCAACTGTTTCAGAACGTGATGGTGGAAAAGCAGTATCAAAAAGATATGCTGCAAAGTCTTTCAGATGCAGTGATTTCCACCGATTTGCAGGGGCGAGTTGTCACCATTAACGAAGCGGCGCTGGAATTGTTGGGCTGTCCGGTAAATCAAGATAAGAGCAAACACAATCTCCTGATTTGGGAAGATAAGCTGATCGATCGCTATGTTTGGGAAGTTGTGCCGATCGATAATTTGCAATTTCGACTCGAAGACAGTCTCAACAATGCCGCCAGACATTACGTTCCCGAACAAACTTTAACTGTGGGACTGTTGGTGGAAACAACGTTTTGTTCCGCAGCAGCAGAAGCAGAAGCAGCAGAAAGTTACATTTTGGCCGTACCCGATCGCAATGACCCGAATTCATATTACGCTTGGGGCGAAAACAGCGCCTGGACTGAAGCAGTAGCACAGGCAGAATTAGCTAATTCCCAATCTCTATTTTCGCTGCCGAATGCTGCCCTATCTCACCCTTATTGTCCCCTGCCCATCCCTGCCTGTCGAATTAAAGTAATTGAACGCAGTTTGAATTTAACAGTCAACCCCCTGATCAATCCAGAAGGCGGCGTGCGCGGCGGTTTAGTTGTGCTCGAAGACATCAGCCGTGAAAAGCGGATGAAAACCACAATGTCTCGCTACATGACTTCCGGAGTCGTAGATAAAATAATGGCCTTGGGCGAAGGCTCCCTGATGGTGGGCGAACGTAAAGAAGTTACTATTTTATTTTCCGACATTCGCGGCTACACAACCCTGACCGAAAATCTGGGAGCATCGGAAGTGGTAGCCCTATTGAACCAGTATTTTGAAACGATGGTGGAGGCAGTTTTTCACTACGAAGGCACTTTAGACAAGTTTATCGGCGATGCTTTAATGGCCGTATTCGGCGCGCCCCTGCCGCTGAATCCCCCTGAAAGTCACGGTTGGATGGCGGTGCAGTCGGCTTTAGATATGCGTCGGCGTTTGAAAGAGTTTAATGCTTCTCGCCCCAGCGAAGAGCAGTTTCGCTTCGGAATTGGGATTAGTTCTGGAGAGGTGGTTTCGGGCAATATTGGTTCGGAAAAACGGATGGATTACACCGTAATCGGGGATGCAGTGAATTTGAGTTCCCGCTTGGAACAGCTTACAAAAGAGTACGGCTGCGATATCATTTTGAGCGAATTTACTTACAATTTGTGCAGCGAACGGATTTGGGCGCGAGAGTTGGACAAGGTGCGGGTTAAGGGCAAAAATCAGCCGGTCGGCATTTATGAGTTGCTACAAATTAGTTCTGAGCCCCTCAACGGGGAAACCGAAAGGTTTTTGGAACTTTATAACAACGGTCGCCATGCTTATATTGCTAGAAATTTTCAACAAGCTATTAATTGGTTTGAGGCTGCTTTAGCTATGCGACCGAGCGATCGACCTGTGGAAGTTCAGATAGAGCGATCCCTCAGCTATTTGGAAGTACCCCCGCCCGACGATTGGGACGGCGTGCATACTATGACAACAAAATAATAGAATGTATCATATCTGAGTGCCAAAATGTAAAAAGATTGGATAAAGTTTTGATATCTTCCCTATGACAGAGTTAATAAGTGGAAAAATGTGAAACCATAAATTGGATGGATGCCAAATTAAAGTTAGTATTTATTTCCAGGCTGACAATTAAATGAATTATTTATCTGTTCCGAATGCCACAAAAGCCGATCGCATTCTGGTTGTAGATGACGCACCAGATAATGTTTTGTTAGTACAGACAATTCTGGAAGAAGAAGGTTACGAAATTAGCACGGCCGAGAACGGCTTTTCGGCATTGAGCCAAATTGACAAGTCAGCGCCGGATTTGGTATTGCTAGACGTGATGATGCCGGGAATGGACGGTTACGAAGTCACCAAGCGAATTCGACAAAACAAGGAATTGCCCTTTATCCCGATTTTGCTGATTACAGCTCACGACAGCGCCAGCGTAGTCCAGGGATTGGATATGGGAGCAGATGATTTCATCCGCAAACCGGTGGAAATGGACGAACTGCTGGCTCGGGTGCGATCGCTCCTGCGGCTCAAACACAGCGTAGACGAACGAAATTCGATCGCCCTTCAGCGCGAAGATTTTGTCTCCAGACTCGCCCACGACTTGCGGACGCCCCTCGTAGCAGCCGATCGAATGCTAACCTTAATGCAGCAGGGAGCTTTGGGAGAAATCTCGCTCCCCATGCGCGACGCTTTCGGGACGATGGTTCGCAGCAACAAAAACCTGATCGCGATGGTAAATATGCTGCTGGAAGTCTACCGCTACGAAGCAGGCCGCAAATCCCTCAGTTTCGCTCCCGTTAACTTGCGCCAGCTTATTACCGAAGTAGCCGAAGAACTCGCTCCCCTAGCCGATGCTAAAAATTTGTCGCTGAATTTAGACTTGAGCGAAAGCGCAGAAAGTGCTCCGATTGCCAAGTATCCGGGCGATCGTCTGGAGCTGCACCGCTTGCTGACAAACTTAATCGGAAATGCGATTAAATTCACCGACAGCGGCTCAATAGATGTACGCTTAAAAGCTGCTAATTCACCTGCTTATACAAGCTTCAAAAACCAACCGCTGGCATGGGTAATCCTTGAAGTCCAAGACACCGGCGCTGGCATTTCTCCCGCCGAACAAACAAAGTTATTTGAAAGGTTTGGTTCGGGAACTCACAAGAAATCCAGCACAGGTTTGGGACTGCACCTCTGCCGCCAAATAGTCGAAGCTCATCGCGGCACCATCGAAGCCAAATCCGAGTTGGGTAAAGGCAGTTTGTTTACTATTCGCTTGCCTTGTTAGAGCGATTTAATTAACTGTAGACGACTGATTTGATAAATGTTTGATGGAGAGCAACCGCAGATGTAAAGCAGATAAACACAGATAGACGCAGATAATTAAAGATGATTTGCGAAAAAATGCAGGAAGTAAAAGTAGGGTGCATCAGATTAAGAGATTGTCGGGGAAAATTTGCAATCTCAAAAATGAAGCACTCCCGGAATCAATGGTGCGTCAGAATTAGATTATCGGCGATTATTGAAAAACACTAAACTGACACACCCTACCCCTGACTTATTAGAACATGATTACAAAAATCGCTTTTGTGTCTTAAATTTATCTGCGTTTGTCTGCGTTAATCTGTCTTAAATCTGCGGTTTTGGTATTCATCAAAGCTTTATGCAATTGCTCGTCTATTATCTTAGGAGCATATTACATTATATAATTGCTGGGCAACCGAATTTATGGCAATATGTCTAACTGTCCAGTGTGCGGTGCCCAATACATAGAAGAAAAATCAGAGTTTTGCTCGATTTGTGGCTGGGATTTGACTCCTTACCCGCAGCGCCCTAAGCCTTCCAAAACTTATTTAAAACAAGAACAAGTTAGATTGCAGTGGGCAAAAAAAATGTGGGAATCGGCCGGCAATCAACAAAATTGGTCAGCCAAATTTGACGAGTTGCAACAGGAATTGCAGCAAGGCGCGATCGCCCGCACGTACCTGCAATCCCAGTTAGAATGGGTTCTGTACCGCCTCGAACAACTAAACCCCGAATTCATAGCCGACACTTTACTCCGACTCGAAGAGAAAATTGGCGCGATACCTGACCAAACTCCGGCTATCTCTGAAGTGGGGATGGATTACCGACAACTCAAAAAGCTGTTAGAAACCGGAAAATGGCGCAAAGCTGACGAACATACTTGGGAAATTTTGCTGCAAATTGCTGTCAGGGAAGATGAAGGCTGGCTGAGTGCAGCCGATATTGACGGCTTTCCTCTTACAGACCTTCGCACGATCGACCAACTTTGGCAACAATACAGCAGCGGGCGGTTTGGGTTGACCGTACAGCAGCAAATTTGGGAAAGTGTTGGGGGGAAATATACTGAATTGTGCGATCGAGTCGGCTGGCGAGTCAAGGAAAATTGGAAATATTACAGCGAGCTCTCGTGGGGCGAAAATGCTCCCCCCGGACATCTCCCCGTCACCGCCTGGAGACACCGCGCCTGTTACGGTAGCGGTAAACTCACCGCCGCAGAGAACTTTGCCCGCATTGTCGGGAGAGTTGCTACGGGCGATCGCTAATCATCCAAAATAAAAAATTCAAAATCGACCGCGAGCTGCTATAATCAAAACGGTTCAGCAACTGGGGCTGTGGCTCAGATGGATAGAGCAAGCGCCTCCTGAAGAATCGGGCACCCTGCGAGGAAACTCTGGGAGTGAATGTGGTCAAACTCAAGGAAGCCTAAGTCTGACGGCAGATACGGTAATCTTGAGCCAAGCTTTATCTAAATTTTGTTTAGGTAAGGAAGGTGCAGAGACTGGCTTTAGGAAGTAAA
>JBDTEI010000249.1:0-18511 GCA_039922675.1 Microcoleus sp. | reverse complement strand
AGAAGGCAGAATTAAACAAACCCTCGGTATTCCCGAAGGCCTCTCCTCATACCCAACCAACAGACAATTTAGATCCGCAGCAGCTTAGATAGAAGGCTGATCGGCGACAACTGTCTCGGTTTTCGGTTTATTGTTATTTTGGTGGAATTAGCCCGCTGCTAAATTGATATTTTTCTCAGAGAGGGTAGATATTTATGGCGAGAATGATTAAGGAACTAATTTTTAGCAATAATTTGTTGATGATGATATTGGGTGTCAGCGGATTGATGATTACTCTGTTGATATTTCAGATTGCCAGCAAAAGACAATTAGGTGTGACTTTTGAAAAATGGTTTGCTATTTTATACATCTTCATATCTCCTCACGTCAATGTACCTCCTTTTAATTACCTGCATTTTATCAATCTTGCTGAGACTAATGGCGCTGCTATTAATCAGCTTCCTTTTGTCTTTTATCCCTGGGTGATGTTTGTTTTGTGCGGAAGATTTATTATTTTTTTTAAACATCAATTTGTAGAAGGATTGTCATATTTATTGCTAAGAAATCCTGGTTTTTCACTGTATTGTTTGCTACCAATAACATCGACACTATGGTCGCTAGTTCCTGATATTACGCTAAAAGAAGGGATGGCATTTACAGGCTTTACTATTGTTGGTTTTTATATAGGTGCACGATATGAGTGGCACGAACTATCTGGCTTAGTGCGATGGGGCTATACCTCGATCGGTATAGTTAGTTTTTTGCGGCACCCGAATGTGGGACGGGAATTTGCAGGAATTACAAGTCACAAAAATTCTTTAGGCGGGCTCATGGTGATAAGTACAGCACTTTGGTATCTGCACTATTCCCAAGGTGCTAAAACTCAGAAAGAACGCTGGATAGCTTTGGCATTGATGTTTTTTTCATTTTATTTGGTGAGATCTACCAGCTCTGGGGGTTCTCTAGTTAATAGTTTGATGCTCATAGTTATAGTATCATCCTTAAGTTTTTTGAGCAAGTTAAAATTTCAATGGGCCTTTACTTGTATTGTGGGATTTACGGTCTTCGGTATCATAGGTAGCGTTTATATAATAGACAATTTAGAGTCGATTGTTGTCGGAGATTTAGGAAAGGATTTGACTTTGACAGGACGTACGGAATTCTGGCCACAATTAATCGCTGCCGCCAATCAGCGTCCTTGGTTTGGCTATGGATTTGATGGATTTTTTCAACAAGATTTAATAGGTAAGGAAACCCCAGCTTATTATATATATACTAATATTGGATTTCAACCTAAAACTGCTCATAATGGCGCTATAGCAGTATTGCTATTTTTCGGCTATCCGGGACTGATACTAATCTTAGTTTCTCTGGTGACTAATCTGATTTTTGCAGTGCGGGAACTGAGCCGTAGCCCGCTATCTCAAGCGGGAATACCGATTATTTACTTAGTTTTTATTATTTTGAACAACCTAACTGAAGGTTCTATAGGTGATATTGGGGATGTGTGGCTTGCCTACGTGTTAATAACAGTTAGACTCAGTATCGATAGTAGCAAATCTCCACCCAGCAACCGCCGCATTTACGGAGAGGATTTGCTCCCACGATCTGCATCCAGATTGGATCAGGATTAACTTGCACAAGTTAAAAATTGATCGAACTAAGCTGTTGTCCATATAGATTGTGTATGGTGATTGAGGGGGACAGGGGGAGAGGGGGAGAGGATTTTTGATAGATTGTCTAAATTACAATTTAAATTCAGAACAGCTTATGATATACTATATTAATGAGCCTGGTTTTTGATTAATTCCCCAGCACTCGAAAAGTATATTTATTTCTGACAAGGACTGAAAACTTTCTGATGTTAGATAAGCTAAATGCGGTCAGTCAAAAGCTCGGTCCCGGCCTCCGCCAGGTACTCGGCAATCTGGCTTGGCTGTTGACCGACCAAATTTTGCAGATGGCTCTGGGTCTGTTGGTGGGAGTGTGGGTAGCTCGATATCTGGGCCCGGAACAATTTGGCTTAATCAATTACGCGATCGCCTTTGTTTCCCTGTTTGCCTCGGTGGCAACAATGGGATTGGGTACTCTGGTAGTGCGCGATATTGCTCGCAATCCCGACTGCAAAGAAGAGACCCTGGGGACTGCTTTTGCCATACAATTAGCAGGCGGAATAATCACTTTACTGCTAACGGTGACAGTGATTTCAATACAGAATCCCAATGACAGCTTAACTCGTTGGCTGGTGGGGATAATCGCCGCCGGAACTATTTTTCAGTCCTTTGAAACAATAAATTTTTGGTTTCAATCTCAAGTTCAATCTAAGTATACAGTTGTTGCTAGGAATTGCGTATCATTACTGGTTGCAGGACTCAGAATCGGATTAATTGAACTCAAAGCACCGCTGATTGCTTTTGCTTGGCTCAGGTTGGGAGAGGTAGCGTTGGCGGGATTGGCGATCGCCATTGTCTATCAAAGCAGGGGAAATGATTTAAAGCTGTGGCGAGTCAGTTGGGAGCGAGGCAAAGAACTGCTTCGCGAAAGTTGGCCGCTGGTGCTTTCGAGTTTGGCGGTTTTTATTTATTCCAAAATCGATCAAATTATGCTAGGTTCTATCAATAAAACTGAGTTAGGATACTATGCAGTTGCAGTTAAACTCTCTGAAATATGTGATTTCTTGCCGGTGATTATCGCTTCTTCTATTTTCCCTAAACTCGCACAATTAAGAGAAAAAAATTATGGTGAATACTTAAAAAACTTTCAGATTTACTCAGATGCCATGTTATTTTTGTGGTTGGGAGTGGCATTACCAATCTCTCTGCTAGCTCCTTTCATAGTCCAGACTCTCTACGGCGCTCAATATACAGACTCAGCTAGGGTCTTGTCAATCTACGTTTGGGCTCAATTTGGCAGTAACTTCGGTATCGCTAGAAATACCTATTTTGCCTTAGAAGGTAAACTGCGATACGGTCTTTACTTGACATTTATTGGCTCATTTTTTAATATAGTATTGAACTATCTACTAATTCCTAAATATGGAGCTTTTGGAGCAACGACGGCAACTTTAATCACTTATTTCTATGTAATTATATTAGTCAATTTTTTGATTAAAGAACTGAGACCTTTTGGCAATTTAATCCTGAATTCGCTGAATTTATACAAGGCTGCTTCCAGGCTGAGAGGATTGATCAAATGATTGAAATTAAACCCAAGCTCCAACATCGATCGCACTGTCCCTATTCTGGCAAAATACTCAAACCTGTCAAAGTATTGTGGCAAGGTGCCCGCGTCTGTGTTGTGTCTGAGTCTCCCGGAGGCGGCGAAATCATTGACGAGTTGAGAATTGGCCACGCCGCTAAAACTGCTTACAGCATTAACTTAGCTGAAGGAACAACATTTAGTGAGGACAACTATGCAGAAGAATTTTTAGCAAAACCCTTGCTCAAATCTCTGCAAAATCCTCAAAAGCAACAGCTAGAAGTTTCTCAAGAAATCTTCAAATCTTACCAGCGGGTAATCGTATTAAACTGCATTGATTATCTTTACGGACACAGCCTTTTAAAGTTGCTCAACGCACAGAGGCATTTAGAAGCTCACCCAGAGTTGGGTTTGATTGTCATTGTCCAAAAATTTCTGAGGTGGATGGTTCCCGAAGGAGTTGCCGAAGTCTGGACAGTACCTGTATCGCTGAAAAATGGTCAGTGTTACTATCCTAGTTTTGGCGATTTTGTCAGCAAACAGTTAGAACGTTTTGAGGAAGTTTACGTCAGTGAAGCTTATTCTCACCCCAGTCAATTTGATATTAGTAAATTTACGGGAGTTCCCAAACACGATTTTGAGAAAGAAGAATACAAAATTACTTTTGTTTGGCGGGAAGATCGGCTGTGGTGCAATAATTTGCTTGTCAAATTTTGCCGAAAAATTAACTTGCTGCAAATTCCTTTAAGTATTCAAAATAGGAATGTGCAGAGGTTGTTTAAACAAATGCGAAAGTTGCTGCCTTCAGCTAAGTTTGCAGTTGCAGGTTTAGGCAAAAGCACTAGCTTTCCTGAGTGGGTAGAAGATTTCAGGGTGGATAAGTTTGATCAAAAAACTGAGAGGCAAATGTGTGAGGTTTACTCTGAGAGTCGCTTGGTGATTGGTATTCACGGTTCCAATATGTTGCTGCCTTCGGGGCACGCTGGTATGACGATCGATATGATCGATGAAAGGTGGGGCAATTTTGCTCAAGATATTTTATATCAAGAAACAGACCCCAGACTGTCTTCGTTTCGCTATCGATATCTGCCGCTGGCGACTAGCTTGAATAACTTAGCACATATTGCTTCTGAAATGATTCTCAAGCGATCGGATTTCTATTTTCACATGACGGGCGATTCCCTACCCTTCGAGAACGCTTCGTTTCACGGCTTTAGTTGACTTCACACTTTAAAAATAACAGGAGATATACACCATGAATGACAGCGGTTCTGTTTACATAGTTACTGGTATGTGCTGTGATGAAGAAGGCCAGGAAAGTAAGTATCCCCAGGGATCGGATGCTAAATCTTCCTCACAAAAATTTCAATCAGTTTACTGGCGATGTGCGGTGGTATATTTTGCTTCCAGTGTCAGAAATAACCCGGATGCTCAGCATATCTTATTTACGAATGCCGATCGCATTCCAAATATTGAAAGCTTTAACACCGTTGAGTTTTTCGACAAAATCGGAGTTAGAGTTGTCCAGATTCCATTTACCTATCAGCCACCAATGGAATACTACCCCGCCTTCAGAAGTACGTTTTTTAAGTTTGACATTATTCAATATTTGAAAAATCATTCAGAGTTAAACGATCGCTGTATCGCTTTAGACTCTGACTGCGTGTGGGTAAACTCCGCCGATCGCATAATTGCCGATATTGAAAAACAAGGTTTGGTAACCTACGATTTGTACGAG
The DNA here is from genome assembly GCA_039922675.1 of Microcoleus sp. GTDB lineage: Bacteria > Cyanobacteriota > Cyanobacteriia > Cyanobacteriales > Microcoleaceae > Microcoleus. The sequence goes on along the minus strand of JBDTEI010000249.1, from coordinate 13,596 downwards.
CCTGAGGACAAAAAAATCAGCGGTTTAACCAGGCGAGAAATGCAGAAAATTTATGAGGAATTAGGCTATAAAGTAGATGAGCCTCCCAAGTATTTTGGTGCAGAATTTATCGTAGGAAGTGGTAAGCACATTAAAATATTGTCCGACGAAGTAGACTCGATCTGGGAGACTTGCTTGCAAAGATTTGCCGCCGGGAAGACAAAATTTTATACAGAAGAGCAGATGCTCACCTACATTTACAATAAGCTGGGATATTCTCGTGGCAGTGGGAATGCTTACTTTAATCGAGTGTGGACATCGCCGATCTACTATACAGCAACTGAGGCTGATTTCAAAATGGATGTGTGGCATTTACCAGCCGAAAAAGGATACGGAATTAAGCGACTTTTTGCACAAGTTGCTAATCCCAACTCTGATTTTTGGAATGTGCCTGTGGGTGAACAGTTTACTAAATATGTTGCGGGTTATGTAGGAATACCAAAACGCAATATTTCTAAGACTGTCTGGGATGTGTTTGATAATAAAATTTCTGGTCTCAAAAGGAGATTGTCGAAAGTCACAAGTGTTGTCAGCAATTAGCATAGTGGAGTTGTGTAAATGTCAGAAAGACAACTAAAAACCCCCGTCGCGTTTATTATTTTCAAACGTCCTGAAGAAACTCAGAGAGTATTCGCAGAAATCCGTAAAGTTCAGCCGTCGAAATTGCTAGTAGTTGCTGACGGGCCGCGGCCGGATAGACCGGGAGAAGACACACAATGTGCTGCTACTCGCGCCATTATTGAGCAGGTGGACTGGGAATGCGAAGTTTTGCAAAATTATGCCGATCGCAATTTGGGCTGTCGTCAGCGAGTTTCTAGCGGGCTAGATTGGGTGTTTGATACGGTGGAAGAGGCAATTATTATTGAGGATGATTGTTTACCTGATAGTACATTTTTCTACTTTGCCGAAGAGTTGCTCGAACGCTACCGATACGATGAACGAATTATGTCCATATCTGGTCAAAATGTGCAGTTTGGCAAGCAGCGAACTGATTATAGCTACTACTTTTCTCGCTATACTCACTGCTGGAGTTGGGCGAGTTGGAGGCGAGCTTGGCGACACTACGATTTAGATATGAAGCTGTGGCCTTCGGTTCGAGATGGCAATTTTTTGATGGATATATTGGGAGATGCTCATGCTGCCAAAATATGGACTAAAACTTGTCAGTTGTGTTACGAAGGAGCAATTGACACTTGGGATTTTCAGTGGACATTTGCGAGTTTTATTCAAAATGGTTTGAATATTTTGTCTAATGTCAATTTAGCTGCAAATATCGGACATGGAACGGGGGGAACTCACACGGATGACCTCAACAGTCCCTACAATAATATGCCTGTTGAACCGATCGCCTTTCCTCTCAAACATCCTCCGTTTGTGATTCGAGACGCGCAAGCCGATCGCTTCACTCAGGACAGTTTATATGATTATGATCCGAAATTTGCCAAGAAAGTCCAGCGAAAAATTCAACAATTATTGAAAATGTAACTAACCAGGCGTTAAGGATGTTTTGATGAAAGTTTTGCTGGTCAGTAATTACGATGTAAAAGGTGGTGCTGCGAGGGCGACTTATCGCCTGCACCAGGGCTTGCAAAGTATCGGGGTAAATTCCGAAATTTTGGCTGGTTATAAGTCTAGTGATGATGAAACGGTGCGGTTGATGCCGACAAAATTAGGAGAAAAGTTTAAGAATCTCAGGTCTAAATTAAATAGATTGCCGTTAAAAGTTTATCCAAAACTAGGTCAGGTAATTTTTTCGCCGCAATGGGTTCCTGATTCCCTGGCATCGGAAGTTGCCAAAATTAACCCTGATGTGATTAATTTGCACTGGGTTTGTGAAGGTTATATGCAGATTGAAACCCTCGCTAAGTTTAATAAACCGGTGGTTTGGACGCTGCACGATATGTGGGCGTTTACGGGTGGATGTCACTATAGCGAAGAGTGCGATCGCTATCTTGATGCTTGCGGTGCTTGTCCGCAACTGCACAGCACTAAGGATGCGGATATTTCTCGTTGGATTTGGCAGCGGAAAGCTCAAGCTTGGCAAAATTTGGATCTGACTTTGGTAACTCCGAGTCATTGGTTGGCTGAATGCGCGAAATCGAGTTCTTTGTTGAAAAAATATCCAGTTAAAGTAATTCCTAATGGCCTTGATGCTGAACTCTACAAGCCGCTGAACCGCCCGCAGGTGAGAGATAGTTTGAATTTGCCTCAAGATAAACAGTTGGTGTTGTTTGGGGCGATGCAGGGTACGGGCGATCGCTGGAAGGGTTTTCCGTTGCTGGTTCCGGCTCTGCAAAGGCTGAGTCAGTCGGGATGGAAAGATCAGATTGAACTTTTGGTTTTTGGGTGTTCTGAGCCTGAAAGCCCGATCGATGTTGGTTTCAAAACTCATTATTTAGGCAGGTTGGATGATGCTGCTTTGTCAAAAGTGTATGCGGCGGCGGATGTGATGGTTGTGCCGTCGCGGTACGAAGCTTTTGGTCAGACGGCATCGGAAGCGCTGGCTTGTGGTACGCCTGTGGTGGCTTTTGATGTGACGGGATTAAAAGATATTGTCGATCGCCATTACAATGGCTATTTAGCCCAACCCTATGATAGCCAGGATTTAGCACGAGGGATTGCTTGGGTGCTAGAAGATTCTGAGCGGCACCAAAAGCTTTGTCGCAACGCACGAGAGAAAGTTGAAGCCAAGTTTACATTAGAAGTGCAAGCTCGCGAGTATCAAAATCTTTTTCAAGAAGTTTGCCAAGCTCCTAATTAGGTAAAACTAATTAGATGTAAAACTTGTAGGGTATTCAGAATGTCGGTTTTTGAGTGTGTATTGGTATATTTGCGGACAGTGGACGTGTTGATTGCTACAATCACCCCGTCAGGCAATTATCGTCGGGGCAAAGCTAGAAAATCAAAAAATAAACGATCGATTAAATATCTTGATAGTTGCGACAGATTAAGTTAATAATTGAATAGGAATCGAAGTCGATCGGCATTGTCGATCGCCCGAGGAGTGTTTTCTACCAATTTTGCACAAACAGCCAAATATTTGATATAGATGGAGCAGATAAGTATAGCAGTCCTGATGACTTGTCATAACCGCAAGTTAAAGACTTTGGCCACTCTAGAGTCGCTGTTTAAGCAAAAATTAACAAGTGAAATTGCACTCAATGCTTATCTGGTAGATGACGGCAGCACTGATGGCACAGCCGCAGCAGTACAGCAAACATACCCTCAAGTCAAGATTTTTTCGGGAGATGGTAACTTATTTTGGAATGGAGGAATGCGGGTTGCTTTCAGCGAAGCCATCAAAGACGATCCAGACTACTATGTCTGGCTCAACGACGACACCGTACTCGATCCAGAAGCTTTAAACGACCTGTTGACCACCAGTAGTGAGCTAATTAAAAAAGGAGAAAAAAAGGCGATCGTTGCCGGCTCTACTCGCGATCCAGAAACAGGTGATTTTACTTACGGCGGTATAGTCAAGATTACCCCATTACTTCCCTTTAAATTTCGCTTCCTCCAACCAACAAAAGCAGCTCAGCCTTGTGACAGCATGAATGGTAACTTCGTGTTAATTCCCCGCAGCGTCGTTGAACTGGTTGGCAATCTCGATCCAGCCTTTATTCATTATCTATCGGATTGGGAATATGGTCTGCGTGCTAGACAAAAAGGCTGTACAGTTTGGATAGCTCCAGGATATCAAGGAACCTGTTCTGCCAATCCGCAGTCAACAACAATAGCGGCTGCCAATATGAGTGAAAGCTTGCAAAAAATGAACCAACCCAAGGGTTTAGCTTTTAAAGATACGACCCTTCAACCCTGGGAAGAGTGGAAAGTATTTGCTCAGCGTCACGGTGGTTTATTCTGGCCAGTGTATTGGTTGCTACCTTACAGAAGGTTAGTTTGGTTTTCAGTTTTAAGCAAGCTGGGATTCACTAAAAACAAAACTGAAGGTGAATAGCATGGTCGATGGAGATGATTTGCGCGTCGCTTGGCTGGTCCCAGAAGTAGAATTGGGTGCATATTGGCAGCCTGTATTGAGAGAATTTACAAAAGTATATAAAAATACTGTGTTTTATACTGGTCGCGTTTGGTCTGGGTTCGATCCGACGCTACCGGGAGCATCAGCAATTAAGTTGGTAGGGGAGACTAAATTTGTCGAGACAGAAAAGATCGAAACAGGATACGATCGCGGTTTCATCGCAGTGTCGCCTAGCATCATCGGTCACTTGCTTAAATTTAGACCTCAAGTAGTTTTTCCGCAAGCTTTTTCTTTGTGGACTGTCTTCGTAATCCTCCTCAAACCGCTTTGTCAATGGCGAGTTGCAATTATTTATGATGGCAGTTCCCCGAACACGGATTTTCGAGATTCGAGTTTTCGGACATTTGCAAGACGTATTATAGCTAAGTTTGCCGATGCTTTTGTTTCTAACAGCCAAGCCGGGAAAAGATATTTGGTGGAAGTTCTCAATGTACCGGAAGAGGAAGTTTTTACGAGAACTTATTTAGTTCCTGATGCGGAAACGCTGCTGAAACCTTTGGTAACAAAAGAGCTGCTCAATTTAGATATCAAAAAACCAGTTTTTTTATATGTGGGAAGGATCACAGCTCGAAAAGGAATTAAGACCCTCTTAGAAGCTTGTGCTATTCTCAAAAAGCAAGGATATTCTGATTATACTTTACTAATTGTTGGCAATGGCGACCAGCAAGATGAGCTGGAAGCTTTTATTAAAGAGCAAGATTTCCGTGATCAAGTAAACTGGGTGGGATGGGTTGATTACGGAAGTTTGGGTGCTTATTTTCAGGTTGCTGATATTTTTGTTTTTCCGACTTTTGAGGATGTCTGGGGCATGGTTGTACCGGAAGCAATGGTGTTTGGTAAACCAGTATTGTGTTCTAAGGGTGCAGCTTCTAGTGAGTTAATTGCGTCAGGTAAAAATGGTTATATTTTCGATCCTAGCAATGCCAAAGAGTTGGCAGAAAAAATGCAGATTTTTATAGATAGTCCTGATTTGATTGAATCGATGGGAGAGTGTTCGCGACAGCTAATTTCTCAAAAAACTCCTGAAACAGCAGCTAAAGCTTATGTTGAAGTTGCCTCTTTTTTGATGAAGTAAGTTGACGGTTGACAGTTGACAGTTCTTAGTTATTAGTTATTGGTTATTGGTTATTGGTTATTGATTACCAATAACTTCCCGATTCTATCTACAAGGCCCGATGCCCAATGCCCAATTCCCAATGCCCAATTCCCGATGCCCGATGCCCGATGCCCGATGCCCGATTACTAATTACTAATTACCAATTACTGATGAAAATTTTATTATCTGCCTTTGCTTGCGAACCAAATCTCGGCTCCGAAGAGGGAGTAGGATGGAATACTGTTATCCAATCTGCTAAACATCACGAAAGTTGGGTGTTTACTCGGACGTTTTGTCGATCGTACATTGAAGCAGAACTAGAGCGCAATCCAGTCCCAAACCTGCACTTTGTTTATTTCGATCCCTTTGGGTGGAGCGAAGATTGGAAGGGAAAACAGGGATTGCTGCAACTTCACTACTATCTGTGGCAAATCTGGGCTTATTTTATCGCTCGCAAGCTCGATCGCGAAATCGGTTTTGACATAGTACACCACGTAACTTATGTTAAACATTGGTCTCCAAGTTTCCTGGCGCTGTTGCCGCATCCTTTTATTTGGGGGCCTGTCGGGGGCGCAGAGGCAGCACCAAAGCCTTTTTGGCAAGATTTTAGTCGCCGGGGCAAAATTTACGAAACCCTGCGAGCATTGGCTCAAAGCGTCGGAGAACGCGATCCGTTTGTAGGGCTGACGGCGCGCCGCAGTGCTGTCGCGCTCGCAACTACGGAAGAAACAGCAGCCCGACTGCGATTTCTCAAAGCAAAAAATGTGAAAATTTTCTCACAAGTCGGTTTATCGCAGCAGGAAATTGAGGAACTCAAAAAATTTCCAACCCCGCCGGATCTACCAATTAGATTTATTAGTGTTGGTCGTCTATTACACTGGAAAGGGGTACATTTGGGACTGCGAGCATTTGCGGAGGCGAAGCTAGAACAATCGGAATATTGGATTGTCGGAGATGGCCCAGAAAGACAGCGTTTAGAAACTTTGGTCACAGAATTGGGACTTGGAAATAAAGTACATTTTTGGGGAGCTTTACCGCGCAATGAAACTCTTTCAAAAATGGGAGAATCTCACGTTCTTCTCCATCCGAGTTTGCATGACTCTGGCGGTTTTGTCTGCACGGAAATGATGGGTGTTGGCCGTCCGACGATTTGTTTGGATTTGGGTGGGCCGGCGACTCAAGTGACTGCTGAAACTGGCATTAAAGTCGAGGCTACCGATCCGGAAAGTGCAGTAAAAGGTCTAACAAAAGCTATAGTGTGTTTAGGGCAGGATCGTGAATTGCGATCGCGCTTGGGTCGAGCGGGTCAAAAGCGCGTCAGGGAAATCTATGATTGGGATGTTAAAGGTAAATTTTTTGCCGAATTGTGCGAAGATGTATTCCAAGGCAAATCAGGATAACTTCTGATTTGTTCGATCGCGCAAAACAAAGAAAACTATATTTTTTTAGGCGGTGAAACGTGAGCGTTGCAATCATTACTGGAGCGGCGGGTTTAATTGGATCTGAGGCCTGTAAATTCTTTGCCAAACAAGGTTTCGACATAGTTGGCATCGACAACAATATGCGCCAGTTCTTTTTTGGTGCTGATGGTTCTACTAATTGGAACCGCCAACTACTAGAGAAATCACTGGGAACAAAGTATTACCATTTAGATGTGGACATTCGCGACTATGAAGCGATTACCAATATCTTTCAGCGGTACGGCGAGTCTATCGAGTTAGTAATTCACACAGCAGCCCAACCCAGCCACGATTGGGCAGCCCGCGCTCCTAAAATAGATTTTACCGTCAACGCTAACGGTACTCTCAATCTTTTAGAAGTAACTCGCTTGTACTGTCCCAAAGCTGTTTTTATTTTCACTTCTACCAACAAAGTATACGGCGATACGCCCAACAGATTGCCTTTAGTTGAATTAGAACACAGGTGGGAAATTGAACCCGGTCATAGTTACGAAGGTGGGATTCGGGAAGATATGTCTATCGACCAGTGCCTGCACAGTTTGTTTGGTGCTTCCAAAGTAGCGGCTGACATTTTAGTGCAAGAATACGGTCGTTATTTTAATATGAACACGGCTTGTTTTCGTGGTGGCTGTCTAACTGGGCCCAATCATTCAGGAGCTCAATTACACGGATTCCTCGCCTACTTAATGAAGTGCGCCGTGACGGGAACTCCTTACACTGTATTTGGCTACAAAGGCAAGCAAGTCCGCGATAACATTCACAGTGCTGATTTAATTTCGGCATTTTATGAATTTTATAAAGCTCCCAGAAGCGCCCAAGTTTATAATACAGGAGGAGGGCGGTACAGCAATTGTTCGATGTTAGAAGCCATCCAGATGTGCGAGGCAATTGCAGAACGCAAATTTAATTGGACTTATGCTGAAGGGAATCGGATTGGCGATCACATTTGGTGGATTAGCGACAATTCCAAATTCGCCAGTCACTATCCTGACTGGAAAATGAAATATAATGTTAAACAAATCCTACAGGAGATTTATGAATGTAACCGCGAGCGTTGGCTGAAAGAGGAGTCGAAGGATTGAACGATAAAAAGAATGTGCTGGCAATTTGGGCAAATGATTGAATACAAAGTTAAACAAATCCTACAGGAGGTTTATGACTGTAACGGCAAGTGTTGACTTAGAGAGGTGTTCCATGATCGATCTAGGGAAAAAGAATGTACTCGGCATATTAGTAAATGCCGTTAATTATGAAGCGGCTGTCAGCAAAATTATTGCGGCAGCCAGCGCCGGAAAACCACTGTCAGTTTCGGCTCTAGCGGTTCACGGGGTAATGACTGGGGTTCTTGACAGCACTCATCGCTATCGGATCAATCACATTGATTTAGTGTTGCCAGATGGACAACCCGTAAGATGGGCGTTAAATTTGCTTTACAATACGGAATTGCCCGATCGAGTTTGCGGGCCAAATGCGATGTTAAAAATCTGCGAGCGCGCCGCCGAAGAAGGATTATCTATCTATTTGTACGGCTCTCAAGCTTCTGTACTGGAAGCTTTATCTCGCAACCTCTGCCAGCGTTATCCCAACTTAATTATTGCTGGAACTCAGCCTTCTAAATTTAGGCTGGTTTCGCCGCAAGAAAAACAGGAAATTGCCCAGCAAATTCGCAACAGCGGTGCAGCAATTACTTTTGTCGGTTTGGGGTGTCCGCGACAAGAAGTCTGGGCTTACGAATACCGGGACGACTTATCAATGCCGCTGATTGCTGTAGGTGCAGCTTACGATTTTCATGCGGGTAATTTGGCTAAAGCTCCTGAGTTTTTATCTAAGATAGGTTTGGAATGGCTGTTTCGGATGATTAAGGAACCCCGGCGCCTATGGCAGCGGTATGTTTTGTTGAATCCGCTTTATATCTGGCTGTTTTTGTTGCAAGCTTTCAAACTCAAAGAGTTCGACCCCAAAGACGCCACGCCACCTGTGGAAGAAGTATTGTATGGTTGAAATTTCCCTCTTATGTTGTAAATTGTCAGTTTTCACAAATAAAAAGCCAAAAGCCAAAACTAGAAATAATAATTAATTATTTTGACTTTCGACTTTAAACTTGTGACGATTTAAATCGAGAATTAATAGGGTGTTTTCTCTGATTTCTGTTTTGCTTGCTTTGTAAATTACTGTCTGCGTTACTGAGGAAGTATCAGCCGTCCTTGTTGGATCATTTTGCTCACTTGGGATCGACAGCCGGCGCAGTCGCAGCCTAAAGTCATCATGGCAAGGTTTCCTATTTTGTCAGAGTTGATTTCAGCTAGAGAGGATTGGCTTTAGTCTAGATTTGTTCCTGGATTGACTGCGATTTCGCCATTGGGATAGATGGTGGGATTGGGGGAAATTAGGGTGCTAGCATTGGCGGGATTTACCACTAAGAGCATTAAGCCTACAGAACCGGAGCAGCCCAGCAAAGTTATACCATTTTAGATTTTAGATTTTAGATTTTAGATTGGGAATGACTGATTAAATAAGACTTGGGATATTGCCTATGCTTGCATTCTTTTTTAAAACAGGTGTCAGTAAGTTTTTGTTCGCGATAACTTTCCAGTAAACGTGCAAGGTTTTAGTTTAACAGATCGATTGATTTGAGCCGATCACCCAAAATTTCACTTTGCATTTGAGACTGCTTGTTTGTATTAAAACAAGTTTGGGAATAAGTCTAGCCTAAATTCAGGCTATTGTATATTTGTGATAAAAATAAAAAGATTCGAGCCGATCGACCGCGCGGCTGTATTATTGATGCTATTGCTGAGTTTGGCGACCGGGTTTTTGCTGCTGGGGGGCGATCGATCTTTACCGAAAGTGCGCGATTTTAGCTGGCAAAACAAACAAGTAGGGGCGAGAGATACGGCTTTTGTCCTGACTTTCAGCCGCCCGATGGATCGGGCCAGCGTAGAAGCAAACCTGCACGTCGAGCCGCCTTTGCCGGGAAAAATTAGTTGGTCGGGGCGGCGGCTGGTATATACTCTGATAGCGCCTCCCCAGTACGATCGCACTTATAAAATTGAATTGCAAAAAGCGCGGGAGAAACTAGGTTTTGACAAACAAGGAAATGCGATCGCACCGTTTGCCAGTCAATTTAGCACGCCCGAGCGAGCTTTTGTTTACACGGGCACAGAAGCCGCAGAAAAAGGGCGGTTAATTCTTTACAATCTCACCCGCAAACAAAAAATTATCCTCACTTCTGAAAATTTGGTAGTTAAAGATTATAGAATTTACCCAGCGGGCGATCGCATTTTATTTTCTGCTAGCGAATGGTCGAAATATCAGCCTGGTTTGTACGAACAATCTTTATATGCCGTAACTACAGGCAGAAGTTCCGATCCGGCTCACAAACCTGGCAGCATCCAGCAGATTTTAGGAAATCAAGACTACGAAAATCTCAAATTTGATTTGTCTCCTGATGGCAAGGCGATCGCAGTTCAGCGCGCAAAGAGGGGCAATGCAGAAGACATTGGTTTGTGGGTAGTGCGCCCGGAAACTTCCCCGATTCCGCAACGGCTGTTAAGTCATCCGGCTGGAGAATTTGCGATCGCCCCAGACAGTGAAACTTTAGCCAATCCCCAAGCAGACGGCATCGCTATTTTATCCCTGACACCAACCGTCAAACCTTTAGACTTCATACCATCTTTTCGGAGAGTGTTCAGCTTCAGTCCCGACGGCAGAGAATCGGCCATGCTGAAGTACAACAGCGATTTTAGCCAATCAATATTTTTAGTAACAAATCAGCAATTTCAGAAAGAACTAATCCGCACCGCCGGAGAATTTATAAACTGTCAGTTCGATCCTAGCAATCCTCAGCTTTATTGCTTGTTAACCAGGCGGAAGCCCGGAAAAGATTTTTCCGAGCAACTCACCCTAGAAGCAATAGATTTGAAGACATTTCAAGTAAAACCGCTGTTAGTTTTACCCGATCAAGTGGAAACAAAAATGAGTTTGTCGCCCGACGGGTTAGAATTGCTATTAGACCGGGTAGTTGTCAAAAAATCGGAACCAGTCAGAGGAGATTTGAGAACAGACGGCGGAAGTGCGATCGCCTCTTCAAGTCTCATACTTTTAAACTTAAAAAATGCACCAACATTTAATAATTCTCCATCACCCGAAGAATTGCCTTTAAAAGGATTTCGCCCGCGCTGGCTACCCTAAACAAATCGGCACTCATAAAACTTCACGGGATGCGGGAAACTCAGTCACAAAGAGTGCTGAGAGGGAAGCGACACAAGCGACTTTAATCGCCGTCAATCTTCTGATACCATTACTGGCTTGGGGTTGCTCAACGGGAGTGTACTTTTGTAATCCACTTTCACTCTTGACAGTTACTATTTCAAATCTCACAACCCTATACACATAATGGTTTTGCACAGGATGTGCCTCCCTTACGGGGTGATGTTAGCTTCGACCTATTATAAGAGCTTTTTAGACTTGCAACACTGTAAAGAGTGACTTTAAAACTGTTTAATTGCAAATGACAGGGCTCTTAACTAGGTACGCATTCGCCCGGTGTCGTGACTCAAATAACGTTTACCTATTGCTAGGTTTTCTGTTCAGCACAGCTTGCTTGATTTCTCTTACAAGCTCAGTGGCTTTTGCCCTGAGTTACTGACATCAAGTCAGTGAATTTCCCCTAATTAGCGCGTGTTTGCAGTTTCGGACTTTAGTCATCTCTTGAACAATGAAAATCAGGACTCTTCCTCCTGACTGCGAACTTAATTCGGGTCAGCTCACCAGACATGATATTAGATCGTGTCCGGTGAATTAACCATAAATCCTGTTCAGGGTTCAAATCTCGAACCGACAGTTGTCTTTATCCAGCTTGTCTCATCCACATTGACTTATCAGCAACCCGCTGCATATGCTCTGTGCGAGCTTTAAAAGTCTTCTCAAATGTGTGCTTTTCAGCAAACCTCAGCGACTTAAAAGACATAGCTTTGATGGTTTCTCGATTGTAGCTGAGTTGGATAATTTTCTGTGCCAGCAGTTTAGGTTGATCCATCGGCACAACCCATCCTGTCTCAGATATTTCTGAAATTCCCTCGAATGCTTCGTTAGCATAGCCAACAATCGGCACCCCGCAAGACATTGTTTCTAAATAAGTACAGGAGGGGTCGCCTTGTCGGTGACAGCAAACAAACAAATCAATATTTTGCTTGACAAAGGGGAAAAACTCCGTCTTAAAGTCCGGGACACCCAGCATTTTCACACAATCCTGAAGTTGATGAGCTGCTATAGTCTCGTGCATCATCTTTTCTAAGTCGCCACTACCGCTAATGAACATTTCAAATTTTGTTGCCCGTTTCTTAAGTTCTTGAGCAACATTTAGTAAATGATCGACTCCTTTCATTTTAATCAGGCGACCTGAGAACAGCAGCCGTAGAGGCATATCTTCAGGGCGGTTGTCAGTCCGCATTTCAATATCCCTGTTGGTTGCTAGCATATCCTCGCTAATCCGCGTGTCAAAGAAAAGTAGCGAATTGGGATTCAGTTTCAAGTAGTCTTGATAAGTGGGAGTGCCATTGCACTGCAACCCATCGGCAATTACGATCGCCGCCCGCTGCTTCATTTCCTGATTTTGTTCCCAAGCCATTCTCCGCAGGCGTAAAATCGGGTTGCTCGTATTCACACTAGCAATTTGTTTGCGAGTTTTCAGAGTGTATTCAGAAACGTAAATACATGGCACTCCAGCTAAACTACAGACCTTAGTGATATGGTTTTGTCGGTATCCCGGCACTCCCAAAACCAGTGCAGTCTTGTGTTCGCGCAACAAAGCAGGCGTGATTAGATCGAAGGAAATTATTTCTAATTTGAAGGGCAATTCATCAAGATTGAAAACTTTGCAATCGATATTGTCATTACCTGTTTGCGTCTCTTCCATCATCACCGTAATGGAACCATCCCAATAATGGCTTAATTCGACAACAGCTTCGATCAGCTTGCGGGTGAGTAAAACTTTGCTGTTTGGTAATAGTTTCGCTTGTAGGGGTTGTAGGATAGTCAAATTGTTATTGTTGTGACGAAACATAGACGCACCTTCCTTTGTGTTGAGTTTTATTCTGGTATCGTATCTGCCTGAATGCTTGTTATTGCTAAGGTTGTGTAAGTAGAGAAAAGCAATATAAAACTGTATTTTTTGTTTTCTCTAAAATCTATTAGCAATGACATATCGCAGGTAATTTTTCAGCTCGACATGAAGCTAGATAATTAAAAACTGAAAGTCAAAAAATTAGATTTTCTACTCGTTAATCCGGTCGCGAAACTAAAACCTTGCCTCGCTGCTATGTTATTGAAACTGAAAGTCCTTAAAATAACGGATTCACCTCGGTCAGACTCAGGAACCTCAACTTAATTCACAAAACAGCTAATTCTACCTAGTAATAAATTCAGATACACACTTTTTAGGCTGTTGCATCGAAAGATAACAGACAGTAAAAACAGCGCATGGGAAAATAAGGTAAAGAAGCAATATGATACTTCTTATCACTTTGGATGGCGCGGGGTGACTGATCTCAAATTTAGTTCGATCGACCTATTGTGATGTGGTAGTCAGTGGTCTATGTCATTAATAAGGTCTGGGAGCGCCAAAACACTAGAGATGGTTATCCGAACCGGATTCGATCTTTAATATTTCAATGCCAGCCGGTCTGATGTATTACTATCATCTAGGAAACCACTTAGAAAGTCAATAGGCTTTTGCGAAGTTTACAAATCTTTTATAATTCACCCTCAATTATAAAAATTAGTTGTGTTTTAGGGTGAATTTACCTCAAAAAACAGTTTATTAAGTATAAATACTTAGGGCTTGCTGAATAAATGTACAAAGCCTGCCAGATAACGGGTTCAAGCTTTTTCGGATCAAAGAAGTGCAAGTTATAGGATTATAGATGCTCAAAACCCTTGCACCTTGGTTGTTCGGATCTAGC
>JBDTEI010000248.1:0-3962 GCA_039922675.1 Microcoleus sp. | reverse complement strand
ATTGACAAACAGGTGCAGGAGGAAAAACAGCAGGAACTTGAGGCACATGAATTGGAAGTTTACCAGCAATTTAAGGAGAAAAAAATTATTGCATCTGCTCCCATTTGACATAGAACCCATTTGAGATCTATTCTGCGTAAATCTCAGAAACCGGGTTGATCTCGGTATTTCTCGTCACCCAACCCAAAAACTCGTAGAAACCCGGTTTCTCGCCATGAGCGTAAATCTCAGAAACCGGGTTGATCTCGGTATTTCTCGTCACCCAACCGAAAAACTCAAAGATGTCAAATGGGTTCTATAGATGTCGGTGTCTCCGCTAACGAAAGCCAGCCGATCGCCATTGGGAGACCAAGCTAAGGTATAACTAACATCTATGTTTGGTGCAAGTTCGCGGCGGGCCAAACTGGTAGCATTGACAGTAAATAAACTGTTTTTCACCTCGCTGCCGCGCCTTTGGAGGGCGGTAAACGCCAGTATCTGCGGTTTTTAGGCTGCGGTTGTGGGAGGGCTGTGAAGGCTCAAAAACAGGGTGATTGCGAGTGTTAGGGTGATAAGGGCGATCGACCAAAACCGCCATAATTTATGGAAGCTGAAAAGTTGCAAAATTGGCAACCAGGCTTTCAGGGGCGGGCAAAATGCCCACCCCACAATCAACTAAAACTCTTGTGGAACAAGCTTTTGTGGAACAAGCATCTTGCCTGTTCCAGATACCAGCCGGAAATGCAAGTTAAAACGCATTTGGTCGATTTAGAGGCTAATTTTTAAAGTCTTTGTCGATCGATGTGTCGCGACAGCATCAAACTCTGCTTAATTCTACCAATAATTAGCTCGAACATTTTTTTGCGGGACGGATTCTTGCTGCTCGGAGGCATCCCTAACTCGCAACACATCAAATTCAAATCAGTTGCACTCATCGCCGACAATTTTTGCCTCACCTCTAGTTCATGACCCTTCTTAGCTTGCAAACGCAATTCTTCATAAACTTCGAGAACATTGTCAGTAGATAAATTAGCAGATTTTTCAACATCAGCAACAGTAGGTAATTGTGCAGTTTTTGACCCAGCCGAAAGCCCTCCCCGCTTGACTTGAGCCTCAATCCTGGTTAATTTTTTAGAAACCTCGCGCAAGATTTCCTTAAGTTCGCCAATTTCATCAACTAACCCCCCACTTTCTGAATCGCCAGCAGGTAAAATATCTTTTTTAATCATTTGAGATACTCCTCACACTCGCGCCAAAGTTGCTCAAACTCTCTCACCAATTCTCGCGGCAATTCTCCCTCATTAATCGCCCGCTTTAGCCCAACGCTTTCCCGAATCGTCGATTCTAAAAATCTCACTTCTATGTTATTATCTTTTGAGATTTCTGCGCAAAGCCTCTTGACTTCTCTCATGTAAAACTGAACTTCATTTGTCAACAATCCTCCATAGATTTTAGCTTTATTCATAAACACTGCAATTTTGGGAAACGGGTAAGGTTCGATCCGTTTCTGGAGCGAGTTTAAAACCAAACTCAATCCCCTAGAACCAAAATAATCTGGATTAACTGGAATCAATATTAAGTCACAGCAAGAGAGTACGCTGTAGGTGAGGAGACTGAAGGAAGGCGAACAGTCAAAAAGCATCAAATCGTATTTGGGGAGATTGGGAGAGTTGGCGATTTTGCCACTAAACTGGCGGATGAAGTCTTTAACATTTTTACCCTCAAATCCATCGAGATCTAACCAGTACAATTCTTCAACTGAAGGGATAAAATGCAACTGATCGTCAACCTGATAAATAGTGTCGAAACCAACGGGAAATTTAAAGTTCTGTCCGGCTTTTTTAAAGACTTCTAGAGCGTCGTAAATCGTGAGTCTGTGTTTGAGAGATTGTTCGTACCACTTACCAAACTTGTCATCTAAATGACCCGTATTTTCGTTAAGCCCGATCGCCTCTGTGAGCGACATTTGCGGGTCTAGGTCTAACATCAACACTTCTAAGTCTGTTCCTTGGGATATAATATTTCCTAGACTCCAAGTAACGGTGGTCTTTCCGACTCCGCCTTTGAAGTTGATTACTGCTATGGATTTAGGACTCATGGCTGGGCTTGCTTTAATTTTGCTCAAATATAAATTAAAACATATTGTGGCTGTTAGTCGATATTGGATTATAGTTAATTAGTTATATGGGAATGCAAGCAACCGCAGATGTTAGCGGATGAACACAGATCAACGCTGATGGTATTTTATCTGTGTTTATCTGCGTTTATCTGCGGTTGCAAAAAAGATTCTTATTCTTTCTGTTTGCTATGGATATCAAGATGCTGACTGAATTAAATTTGCAGCAATGTATTATATTATGTCTAGTTGAAAAGCCCTAATTTAAATTTGTTTTTAGTGAGGAGTTTAGTTTTTTATGAATGCGGACTAAAGTCCTCACTACAAACGGTTTTTATTGGTATTTGATTGGGTATGATTTATGCAAATAAATAAAATGTAAGGTGCGTCACCGCGCACCCTACAAGATGTTTTAGCGTTTGACTAACTTCTTAGACAACTTCCGCAAGCGAATTGATTTCGGTGTTACTTCCACCAATTCATCCTGACCGATGTATTCCAAAGCGCGCTCCAAACTCATATCGACTGGTGCTTGTAACTGCGCCAATTCTTCACCGCCAGATGCGCGGTGGTTTGTCAACTGCTTCGACTTGCAGATATTCAACTCCATGTCTTCATCTCGGTTGTTTTCTCCGATAATCATCCCTCGGTAAACCTTGGTTCCAGGGGTAATGAAAAATACGCCACGGTCTTCAGCATTTTTCAGTGAATAAGTAGTTGCAGTTCCTTCTTCAAAGGAAATTAATACTCCGTTGCGACGGGCGATAATTTCTCCACCGAGGGGGCGATAGTCGAGGAAGCTGTGATTCATAATTCCAGCGCCGCGAGTCAAGCGCATAAACTCGCCTCGGAATCCAATCAAACCGCGAGCGGGGACTGAAAATTCGATTTGAGTGCGGCCGGTGCTGCTGACGTGCATATCTTGCATTTCTGCTTTCCGCTGACCGAGGCGTTCGATACAGCCGCCGACTGCTTCTTCGGGTACGTCTAACACCAAACATTCAAAGGGTTCGCAGGGACGACCGCCGACTTCGCGGAAGATTACTTGCGGTTGAGATACTTGGAATTCGTATCCTTCGCGACGCATATTTTCGATCAGGATTCCGAGGTGGAGTTCGCCACGGCCGGATACGAGGAATTTGTCGGGAGATTCGGTTTCTTCGACGCGCAAGGCGACGTTGGTTTGGAGTTCTCGCATTAGCCGATCGCGAATTTGACGCGATGTGACCAAACTACCTTCTTGACCGCAGAACGGCGAATCGTTCACCGAGAAAGTCATCTGCAAAGTTGGTTCGTCTACCTTGATTAAAGGTAGCGCTTGCGGATCGTTGGGACAGGTAATTGTCTCGCCAATATACGCATCAGCAAAACCGGCAACGGCGACAAGATTACCAGCAGAAGATTCTGGGATATCAATCCGCTTCAGGCCTTCAAAGCCCATCAGTTTGGTAATTTTTGATTTGACAATGGCGCCACTTTCGGTGATTAAGACTGCTTGTTGACCGATTCTAATTGTGCCGTTGTGGATGCGGCCGATGACGATGCGGCCGACGTATTCTGAGTAATCTAAGGTGGTTACTTGCAGTTGTAGTGGCTTGTTGGGGTCGCCGACGGGGGGTGGTACGTGGTCGAGGATTTCTTCAAAGAGGGGCTTCATATCTACCCCTTCGTCTTCGAGGTGTTTTTTGGCGTAACCGCTTAAGCCGGAACCGAAGAGGTAGGGAAATTCGCACTGATCGTCGTCAGCGCCTAGTTCGAGGAACAGATCCAAAACTTTATCGACGGCTTTGTGGGGGTCGGCTCGCTCGCGATCGATCTTGTTGACAAATACGATCGGGCGCAGTCCTTTTTCCAGGGCTTTTTTGAG
>JBDTEI010000247.1:0-5964 GCA_039922675.1 Microcoleus sp. | reverse complement strand
CAATTTTGGCCGGGTTTTTTTTTGAGCGATCGCACTTTCGCCATAAATTCCCGCAAATTTCCCAAACTATCCTGAATGTGGTGCTTTGGTATCGGAGACTAAATTAGTAGATGCACCCTGATTAATTAACTCCCGACCAATTTTGGCCGGTTTTTTTTTGTGTTAAGGCTGATGCTGAACAAATTGGAGGTAAGTTTCCGGATTGTGGTGGAATTCTCAGGAAGCTTAGCTCGCGCAGACTGGAATCCCTCGCGCGATAATCTTTCATTTGGGGTGGGATGAAAGCCAGGTTTGTCGAGGTTGGGAGGTTGACCATCTTGCTCAGCAACCGGGAAATCTTCACAACTGAGACAAACAGATTTTGATATAATAGACCTCTTGCAAAAATCCGAAAATACCCTGAAACCATCTGCGTCAATCGGTGTTTATCTGCCCGATATCTGCGGTTACTCTATGACTCGAAGATTTTTGCAAGAGGTCTAATGAATACACAGTGGGGCGGGACGTGTTCCTCACTATAAAATGCCGTAAAGGGAAACAAGTGGAGTACCTTGAAGGAAGATCTAGATATCCTTGACCGGACTCAGATGCCTACACCATACTGCTTGCGGTTGGTGTAGGAGCGTCACTTGGTAGATGCACCCTGATTAATTAACTCCCGACCAATTTTGGCCGGTTTTTTTTGTATAATTACGACCTATAAAAGTTTGAGAACCGACGTATGGGCCCAGAAACCCGGTTTCTACAAGTTTTGCTCTTGGGTAACGAGAAATGTTGAAAGAAACCGGGTTTCTGAAATTATTAGTTTTCCGAAATTGTCCTGAAAGAGGTGCTGTCTGGCCGGACATTAAATTAGTAGATGCACCCTGATTAATAAACCCCAGCCAATGAAGGCCGGGGTTTTTTTTGATCGAAAGCTGGATTAGTCGATCGACCTACAACAGATCGAAAGATTGCACCTCAAGCACCGGCCCGATCATCGCAAAAGTCATCACATCCTTGCGGATTTCACCTTTGACACTGACTTTCAAACCATCTTTTTTCAAATCAGAAGGAGCATCCTTAAGTTCATAAGTTTCCCCATCTTCGCCAACCAAAGCCCAGGTACCAGGGCCTAATCCTTGGCGTTCAATTTTGCCTTTGACTGTAATACTCATGCTGACTGCGCCTCTGTTTTAAGTGCCAAACGTGCCAATGCCAAACACAACAAAGCATTGACAATCAAGAATGTTTGTGCTACTAAACCTGTTCCCAATCCCCAAACTGCGGGAGAGATCACAGCATTCACAGCTAAACAGCTAGCAAAGCCGATCGACATTGCGATCGCAATCCACTTCCACTCTCGATGTCCCAACAGCAAAACAATCAAAATCCCCGGAATCAAAACACTAGCAAACAAGGGATTCAGCATACTGCTGCCGTTAATTGCACCGCCGAGTTCGGGAATAGAACTACCCATAATTCTCATCGGCCACTGCGGTAAGTCAAAGACAAACAAGTTGCGCAGG
The DNA here is from genome assembly GCA_039922675.1 of Microcoleus sp. Classification (GTDB taxonomy): domain Bacteria; phylum Cyanobacteriota; class Cyanobacteriia; order Cyanobacteriales; family Microcoleaceae; genus Microcoleus. Next base: position 4,456 of record JBDTEI010000247.1, on the reverse strand, counting down.
AAGAAGAAACCAGAACTTCCAGCCATCAAGCCGCCGGAAAAGCCCCAAGTCCACTGGAACGGAAAATAATTCCGCATAATGAAAGCCAGCAGGTAAGAACCGAGCACCATTGCAATTTTTGGCAACAGGGCGACTGCACCGCCGTCAATCCAGAAGCGGGGGCTGAGATAGCCGTTGTCCCGCAGCCAGCGGAAGAAGTCGCGGAAGTTGATTTGTCCGCGCTGGGCTAGCTGAACTGCTGCGCCTGCGTCTAGATGTCCCGAACCAAAATGGTTTAAGGGGTCTTCTGTGACATTTCGCGAGGACTGCAAGAGTATGCTGCGAATTTGGTCTGGTTCTGTGATGCCCGATGCCTTGATCAGTGCTGCAACGCCGGCGACGTGGGGAGCAGCCATGCTAGTGCCTTGGTAGCCTTCAAAGACTTCGGTTCCTGTTTCTGGGTCGATCGTACTTTGCAGAATTTTACCTAGTTCAGAACCGCCGGGGGCAGAAATGTCAACCCCTGCGCCGAAATTAGAATAATCGGCTTTTTCTTCGTTGGGGCCGAGGGCGGAAACGCCGATGACGTGGGGATAGCGGGCGGGATAGGATGCCGAACTTTCGCCGGAGTTGCCCGCGGCTGCGATGATGACAACGCCTTTAGAGTGGGCGTAGTCGATCGCCTCTGCCATTAATTGACTTTCGCCACCGCCACCTAAACTCATGTTGATGACATCTGCGCCGTTGTCTGCTGCAAATTTAATCGCTTCGGCAATGTCGGAAACTGTACCGCCACCGCTGCCGCTTAATACTTTCAGCGGCATTAAAGCTGCTTCGTAAGCGATGCCTGCGACGCCGTAGTTATTGTTAGTTGATTGGGCGACAGTACCTGCGACGTGAGTACCGTGGCCGTTGTCATCGTAGGCTTCGGCGCGATCGTTTACAAAGTCGTAGCCCGGTACAAATTTGGTTTCTTTTAAATCGGCGACGGGTGTAATGCCCGTGTCAATTATCGCTACTGTTGTACCGCTGCCTTTGGTTTCGTTCCAGGCAGATTCTACGTTGATGCTGCGCAGATTCCACTGCTTAGTATACATGGGGTCGTTGGGAATCTCGAAAGCGCTGTAGACGTAGTTCGGTTCAATGTATTCGGTATCTTTAGCCAAATTTGATTTTTTCAGGGCCGAAAGCAAGGTGCGATCGCCCTTAACTACATATACATTGTCGCCCGCTGAGAATTCGCTGTTGAGTCGCGGTGTGATTTGGTACTGCTGGGCGATCGCATTTACTTCTTTGGCAATCTCAGCAGCACCGATATCTTCGCGGAAATCCAGCACAATCGAGTCGTAAGTGCCTTGAGTAGCCAGTCCTGGGAAATTTGAAATCGCCCAGCCGAGCCCGATTAAAAATAAGCACACAAGGAAAAATTTTTTCATGGCCGATCGTCCGTGTAGGGAAGGCTTGTTCACCACAATAACCCAATTTTCAGCGCGATCGCCAGTTTTCCTGTTTGTGGCTTCGGGACACCTCGCGGGCGGTTTGATATTTGGTGGCGGTGGCTGCCCGTGCGATCGCCCGTAGCTCTACTTTTTCGTTTAAATTGCCTCGTCGAGTCTGAGAAGTTCAATCAATTGTATGATTAGAGTAGATGGCAAACAGAACAAACGAGTTTTTTTAACCGAAAGCACAGGGGATTTAAGCCCCCACCTTTAGGTGGATTGTTTTTAGGATGGGGCTTAAATCCCCTGCCTAAAAACTTCACTGTCAACTGTCAACTGTCAACTGTCAACTGTTAAAAGGATATTGCATGGAAAGAGGTTTAATGTGGTTGCCGCTGTTGGCAATTTTTATAGGGCTGGCTTGGGCTGGATGGAACGAGTATCAAAAACTGGAAGCTTATCGAGTCTGGGCGGAACAATTCGCTAAGGCAAAGTATGATATTTATGCTGTACTTGGTCAGCAAGAAGATAGTTTAACTTGGGGGAAACCAACTCGCAGCGGGCCTGTGAATTTGCAAACTTTTTCTTTGAAAGATGTGCAGTCTATCCAATTGTTAGTTAATGATACTGTGGTAGATTTAGAGTTGCCGCCGAATTCTGGAAAGGCGATCGCCCTGAAATTTTTGTTAAAAGATGCGGAGGCGGTGCAGATTCCTTTTACAGAAGTTCCTCTAGCGACTAAATGGGCCAAGTATTTGCAGCAAGAATTGCAGCGATTTTTGTAAAAGCATCCAATCACCGCAACTTTTGAATCATTTTGTTTTGACTGATGACTGATGATTGTCAACTGTCATCTATCAACTGAATTACCAGTCTTCGGTACCCAGCCGACGGCCCGCTAAAGCCCGCACTTGCTCGTCTGCGTCCGAAACTGCGAGCGATCGCACCAGCGGCAAAGTTTCCACATTTTCGGGATAATGTTCGATAATTGCTTCGAGTGCTGTAAACCGGGGATTGTAAGCAAAAGAACCAGTTTGATCGTAAGCATCAGTCAGAGTTCGATCGCGCAAAAACTCAAACATACCCGGTTCATCCTTCCATCCTCGCATTAACTCTACCAGAGCGATCGCCCGCACCTGCGAATCCTCATCCTGCCCAGCCCGAATTTTCAGCCACTCAAAAGTATCCGGCTCATTTGTCCGCCCCCGCGCCAACTTTTGCAAAGCGATTTGTCTGACAGCCGGACTCTGATCGCTCTCAGCTTTAGCCTCCAGCAGCCTCCAAGTTTCAGCAGCAGACAGCCAATGGCGAGCGAGCTCCTGCACCGCAGCTTCCCGCACCTGCTCCTCCCCAGAATCAAGCTGAATTTTCAACCAAAGCAAAGTTTCCGGCTCGGTTGGCCATCCCCGCGCGATTTCTCGCACCAGCGCACTCAGCAAAAGAGCATCCCGCTCCGACTCCGCCAGTTTTTTGAGAAAAGGCAGCGTCTCGCCCCGGTGTTGCCAGCCTCTTGCTATTTGTTCCACCGCAGTTTCTCGGACGTTAAGGTGTCTGTCGGACTCGGCTAGATTTTTCAACCACTCAAAGACTTCGAGACTGGCTGACGGTAACGTGGCTGCTGCTACAACCACTACTTGCCGCACAGTCCAATAATCGTCTGAGGCCGCAATTTTTTGCAGCAGGGGCAATGTCTCTGGGTGATCGGGCCAACCTGCGGCGATCTGTTGCAGGGCAATTTCGCGCAGCTCCGCGTCGCGATCGCCCGTAGCTATATTTTGCAAAAAAGCCAGAGTTTCGGGATCGCAGGGCCAGCCAGAGGCAATTCCTTGCAATGCTGCCTGCCGGACGGTGGAACTCGCATCGGACTCGGCGAGACTTTTCAGCAGCGGGTAAATGTCTGCTTCGCCGGGCCAGCGTGAAGCCAATTCTTCGATCGCCGCTGTGCGCACTTCTGGGCTGCTGTCGGATTCGGCTAGGGTTTTCAGCAGCAGACAAACCTCGGCTACTTCGGGCCAGCCAGAGGCCAACTCCCGCACCGCTACGGTTCGCAGGGTAGAACTTTCTATCTGGGCAAGGTTTTTGAGTTGGGAGAAAGTGCCTAAAACGCTGTGCCAACCTCTGGCTATTTCTTGCCACGCTGCGACTCGGACTCCCAGATTTTCGTCGGATGCGGCGGCGCTTCTCAGTAGCAGCAAGGTATCCGTGCGATCGCACCAATTAGAGGCCAATTGTTCCAGTGCACAGGTGCGGACTGCGGGACTGCGATCGGACTGAGCTAGGGTGGCCAGCAGCGGCAAGGTATCGTTCTTATCGGGCCAACCCGCGACCATTTCTCTGATTGCAGCCGATCGCACTGCCCAGCTTATATCTGATTTGGCGAGTTTTTTGAGCATCAGGTAAATTTCTGGATCGTCGGGCCAACCGCGGGCTATGGCTTCGACTGCTGTGGCCCGGACTTCGCCACTGTCGCTGGAGTGAGCGAGTATTTTCAGCCAGGGCAGGGTTTGCGGGTCGTTTTTCCAAGTTTGGGCGATCGCAGCGATCGATCGATCGCGAATTTGATAAGTTTCCTGCAATTCTTGAGCGCTTTGATAAAGAATCAGGAAAACCGTACCATATTGCGATAACTTTTTTAAAGCGTTTAACAGTTTTTTTTCTGTTTTTTTATTGATACCATCTTTAACTTTTAACAGGCATTGCGCTGCTAAAAACAAATTAATAAATTTTTCTTGTTGACCGTTTTGAGCAGTCAAATATTCTATAATTTCGCTCGCTGTTTTTTGGTCGAGCTTGGCTGCAATTTCTTTCATAACTTCGTGCAAAGATTCGTCCCGCCATTGCTGGACAAAAACTTGTGTTTTGAGTTGGGGCCAAGTAATTTGACCAGTTTTGAGTTGTGCGTCGATTAACTCGGCCACTGTCTGGGGATTATTTTCAGAAACAAGTTTTTTTAACAACATACTGATATCCTGCCCCCTGGAGCTTGTTTGCATTGAAAATCCCAAATCATCTCTAGTATTAGTTTAGAGCTTTTTGAT
>JBDTEI010000246.1:0-7711 GCA_039922675.1 Microcoleus sp. | reverse complement strand
GCGAAGAAATTGGCAATTTTGGCGGTTTTCCGGCGTATCGGGTGGCGAGATTTACCGAAAAGCCCGATCGCGCGACGGCTGAAGAATTTGTAAACAGCGGTAAGTTTAGTTGGAACGGTGGAATCTTTGTATTTCGAGTCGGCACAGTCTTGACAGAATTGCGCAATCATGTGCCGGAAATGATGGCAGCTTTGGAAGCGAAAGGTGCCGCTGCTTACTCCGAATTGCCGAAAATTAGCATTGATTACGCGCTGATGGAGAAGACGCAAAAGGCTTGTGTACTGCCCGTAGGCTTTAGTTGGGACGATTTGGGTGATTGGAATGCGATCGCCCGTTTGCTGCAAGGAGACAAGCCCAATGTCGAGTTAGCAAAACACGTCGGAATTGATACCAAGAATAGCATTTTCTATGCAGCGGATGACAATGAAGTGATTGTCACCATTGGTTTAGAAGATGTGGTAGTTGTCAGAGATGGGAATGTGACGTTAATTGTGAAAAAGGACAGGACGCAGGAGATTAAACAGGTAATCAAAGTGTTGGGAGAAGATGACAAATTGAAAGATTTGTTGTAAGGGCGACCTCACTATAAAAACCGGTTCGTAGTAAGGACTTCCGTCCTTTCTTACTCAACAAAGCCACAATGACTAAAGTCCTTACTACGAACCTAGGAAATTTTAGTGACGCAAATCGCATCTGTCAACTATCAACTATTTAAATAATTTCTGCTAAATCCAACACAAAACCAGGGAGTACATCTTCTCCCGACACAGTGGCAGGATTTTGGAGAATTTCCACATCTTGGCCGGGGCTATAAATTTCTACCCGCCGATTTTGCCTGTCAATTAACCAACCCAATCTCGCAGCGTTATCGATATATTCTTGCATTTTCTCTTGCAGCTTTTTCAATGAATCAGTCTTCGATTCTCTACGGGATAGCTTCGCTTCACGCAACTCGACCACAAAATCTGGACACAAAGGAGCAAAACTGTCTTTTTGTTCCGGTGTTAAAGCATCCCAGCGTTCTTTTTTGACCCAAGAGGCATCAGGAGAGCGATCGGCCCCATTGGGAAGTGTAAAGCCTCCCGAAGAGTCGAAGGCAACTCCCAGTTTAGTTTCGCGGTTCCAGCCTTAAAGTTGATATGTTAAATCGGCATTACGTATGCTAGTTTCACTGCCTGTCGGTGGCATAATAATTAATTCCCCTGATGCTGTACGTTCAAATTGATAATCGCGGTTGTTCTGACAAAGCTCAAAAAATTGCTCGTCAGTTAAGTTGATGGATAATTAGATTGAGGTTGCAGGAGATTGGATTGCAATCATGTCTTTTATAGGGTTTGAAATACATTGACAATTGGGCTGGTAATAACTTACTTATTCAAGTCTTTGATACAACTTTTAAACTCAATAAATTTAATCATAAAAATATCATGTCTGCTTTAACTGTATATTAGCATGAGGATTAATGCTACGGCAAAAAAACGAGCGCCCTCCCCCACGCCCCAAAGTACGCGCGGCGCAGCTATCGCCAGCAGCAAGTGCACCCTTCCCCTATTCCCCCCAAAGTTATTCCTCAAGACAATGGTCAGCTTGGTTAACAGCGCTATCCTAGTAGTTATATTGCTACCGTTGTAAGAATGGATGCGCCCCCGTGCGGCAGTTAGGAAGCAAGCATTTATCGCCAATCCTCCGAGCGATCGCACTTAACTCAAAGCAATATCATAAGTTTTTCCTCAATCATCTTCCATCAGGTGGATATTTTTTTTATGGCATTAGACAGATGGCAAAGTTTGGCTAGTTAGATTAAATAGAGAAAGAAGCAACATTTTGAAATGTTGAACAGGGACAATAGACGTTTTACCTAAGTCTCTTTTTAAGATTCTAAATTGCCATTGTCGCAAGAAGTTGATGGTTCAGAACCTGGAGGATATTAGGAAAATGGAATCAACCACAACGCCAGTGGCTGTGTTGAGTTCAACATTTTATTCACCGGAAATTGCCCAAATTAGTTCTAAAAAATCAGGCATCCTGCCTGTGCTGAACTGAGTTTTCAGGAGAAGTCTAATAGCTAGTCACAAGGTGGTCGCTTGCGCCAGCAAGACAAGCAGAATCTCTTTCTTGCCTCGTTTATTTTGATGATCAATTCAGCAATAAGGTGTATATAATGAATCAACCAGAATCCTTGTCACAACCGCTGACGAACACCCAATTCGTCGCAACTTTTCGCTTGTTCAGTCGAGTTAGCTTCTGGATACAGTTATTCTTGGGTGCTGTTTCCGGTATTGTTTTATTATTTGCTATGTTGGGTCGCAACATGAGCGAACAAACCAATAATAATGCAGGTATTGGTTTCGGGATAGTTTTAGCGATAGTCGGCCTTTTATTGCTGTGCTTTAGAATTTTTTGGGATTTTCGCTATAGGCTTTTAGGCAGACTTTTGCACGCCGAAAATTCCCAGGTATATCCCAGCAAAGAACATATTACTCAAACCTTACGGATTGGATTAATTTCTAGTTTGGTGGGGGTATTAATCGCGTTTGTGGCTTCTGAAGAAACAGTTGCTGTAGTGCTAGCGAAAACTCTTAGTCAACCCCAAGCAGCGCTCGCAACTTATACGCCAGAAAATGTGATTCGTTCCCTAGATATTTTTGTGACAATGGCAAACGTCAATCTGATTGGGGCTCACTTTTTTGGAGCTGTTACTTCTCTTGGGTTACTCAATTGGGTAGAGGATTAGTTGGTAGCATTAGCGATCGCTAAAGGCCAACACAGATCCTATGTGGTCAGGATTTACAAGGGCTGACCGATTTAACTAAGGTTTGTGGTTGCACTGTCTTGGCGAAAGAGAGCGAAGACAGCGCAGCTACAAGCTAAAAGTGAAATTTTTCCGCGTTACTGTTTATACCAAATTTCCCGGAATATATGGCAACTGATGACTTAAATCAAAGTGAAACAACTGATGTAAGTAAAGTTTGTAGTTAACGTTAAAAGTTTTTAATAATTTATCGCAAACTAAAAGAATTAACAGCTATTGAACCTTACCTTGTCAATGTCGGAAAGCCAGGATTCAAACAAATCACATCGCCTGTGCAATTTTAGTCTGGACTTTCATAAAAACAGCGTATTGAATTAGGGAAACTATCTACAATTTAAAGAGTAAATTACTGTCTGAATCCCTCAGAAATGAACTTAAATATCCAGTGATACGGTGAGCAGTTGTTTAATAGGATAACTGGTGATTTTTTGATTAGTTAAATTTTTAATTGTACAAACGATCGCGCTTGTCGGAGAGAAAACGCCCTCGCTCTTTTTCGCCACAGTATATGTAGTGTGTGTGCGTAATTCCTGTGTATATTACGATGAGGAGTAATGCCAAAGCCAAAAACCGATCGCCCCCACGCCCCAAAATTCGATCGCCCCCACGCCCCAAGTTATTCCTCAAGACACTGGTCAGCTTGGTTAACAGCGCTATCCTAGTAGTTATATTGCCCTTAAACCCGATCGACCCGGAGGCCCCTTGTTCAGCCTAGTTCAAAACACTTCTCGCAAAGGAGAAATTCTAGAGGTCGTCTTCCGCAACGGTTGGGACTACATGAAAAGCCTCCTAACCGGCCGCAAAACCGACGCCCCCAGTCTCCCCACTCCCGCAGTTCTGCGCAACATCCTGGTCGAATTAGGCCCAGTATTTGTCAAATTGGGGCAATTGCTGAGTACCCGCCCCGACTTGTTGCCGGCCGCCTACATCGAAACTCTCTCCACCCTACAAGCGGAAGTGCCGCCCGTACCGTGGTCGGAAGTAGAAATGATCGTCCGCAAGGAACTGACGCAATCTCTCGAAGATACCTTCGCTAAATTTAACACTCAGGCGATCGCCGCAGGGTCGATCGCCCAAACGCACAAAGCTACCTTAAAAGACGGCCGCGAAGTCGCCCTGAAAGTTCAGCGCCCCGGTATCGATATTGTCATCGAACAAGACATCGCCGTGCTCCGAGGTTTGGCAGAACTTGTCATGCTGACAGACTTCGGTCAACAATACGATATTGTGGCCTTAGCCGAAGAATTTGCGATCGCCCTGCGCGCAGAACTAGACTTCATTCAAGAAGCCAGCTACACCGACGAACTGCGCCGCAATTTATCTAAAAGTAAATGGTTTGACCCAAAACAAGTTGTTCTACCAGAAATTAACTGGCAGTTGACTACCAAAAAACTCTTAGTAATGGAATGGCTGAACGGAGTGCCGATTCTGTTAGGCGATTTGCAAGGAATTGGTCACAAAGGAGATATCAATGCCGAACGCGAAGCAATTACAACCCTGCTTTGCCGCGTTTTCTTCCAGCAGTTGTATATCGACGGATTCTTTCACGCCGACCCGCATCCAGGCAATTTATTTTATCTCAAAGACGGCAGAATAGCCCTACTAGATTGCGGCATGGTCGGTAGATTAGACCCGCGAACTCAGCAGAATCTGACAGAAATGTTACTGTCAATTGTCGATTTAGATGCTCAGCGCTGCGCTCAATTAACATTGCAAATGGCAGAATTTGCTCAGCCTACCAGTTTGGCTAATCTAGAGAATGATTTAGCTCGAATGCTGCGCAAGTATTACAATGTCAGCTTGTCACAAATGAACTTATCGGAAATTTTTTATGAGGTACTGGAAATTACCAGAAACAATAAAATTAGGCTGCCCAGCAATCTCGGTTTGTATGCAAAAACCCTCGCTAATTTAGAAGGAGTAGCGCGTTCTTTTAATCCCAGATTCAATATTATAGAGCAGGTCAAACCGCTGATGACGGATATGTTTCGGCGTCAGTTATTGGGAGATGACCCGGTACAAGCTCTGTTGAGAACTGCCCTGGATCTCAAAAGCTTATCTTTGCAATCTCCGCGACAGGTGGAAGTGCTGTTAGACCGGGTGACTTCGGAAACTTTGAAGTGGAACTTGAGCATCAAAGAACTCGACCCGGTGCGCCGCACTTTGGGTGATTCTGCGAACCGACTATCTTTTAGTATTGTCGTGGGTTCGCTGATTGTGGGGGCGGCAATTATTTCTTCTAATGCGCAAACTGCTCAGCTATCTTTTTTGAGCAATGGTTTATTTGGGGCGGCGAGTTTTTTGGGTTTTTGGTTGATTATTAGCATTTTGCGTTCTGGTCGTTTGCGCAGTTGATTTAAAAATGGGAAAGGAGGAAAATCTGGAGATGTAACAGGTTCGTATTAACCACTTTATAACTAAGGACTAAAGTTCTTAGTACGAACCTGTTTAAGATATAATTAAATTTAGTAACCATAGAGAAAGGAGCCAGATCAACCAAGTGTTAGAAAAGGAGAAGTTGCCGGAATTGGGGTTAGTCTGCATCACCACGTCCGATGCAGTTCGATTTCGCACTGTCACGCGCAAGCGACTTTTACAGCTTGCGGAAACTGAACAAGAAAAAATCTTGCGCGAACTTTATGCGGACAACTTAAAGCGGCTTGACAAAGCGATCGACTTTTGTGCTGCTAATGGGATTAAGCTCTACCGCATGACTTCTGCGCTGTTCCCTTTTGCAGATACCGATTTGGGGGAAGCAGTGCTACACTCCATGACTGAGGAATTGCGGAATACGGGCGATCGCGCTTTGTCTTTGGGCATTCGCTTGGTACTCCACCCGGATCAATTCGTCGTCCTCAGTTCCGACAAGCCTGATGTTGTAAAAAACAGCATTAAAATTCTGGCAACTCATGCTTTAATTTTAGATATGTTGCAACAACCCCGATCGCCCTACGCACTGATGAACATTCACGGCGGTAAGGGCGATCGCACTTCGCAACTCACATCAGTCATCCGCGATTTACCCGAATCAATTCGATCGCGCTTAACCTTTGAAAATGACGAATACGCCTACAGTTCCTCAGAAATCTTAGAAGTTTGTCTCGATACCGCAGTACCGATGGTTTTTGACGCGCACCACCACGTCATTCACGAACATTTAGAAAGTTACGACGATCCCAGCGTTGCCGAAATGCTCGCAGCAGCCCGCACTTCTTGGTCAGTTCCTGAATTACAATTAGTCCACATATCCAACGGAAAAGAATTTTTTGCAGATCCGCGCCACAGCGATTTAATTACCGAAATGCCTGACTGCTATTATCAAGCTCCTTGGATTGAAGTAGAAGCTAAATCTAAAGAATTAGCTATTGAAAAATTGCGTACAGAATGGCTGGCTGCGAAAACTCCCGAATACAGCACAATTCTGTAGTTACTCGGAGAGTTCGATAGGTTGATATTCCGATATTTCGATATTATTCCGATAGTCGGAGATTCCGAGATTCCGAGATTATTCCGATAGTCCGATAGTCCGACAGTCCGAGATTATTCCGATAGTCCGAGATTATTCCGATATTCCGATAGTCCTACAGGCGTTAAAAACCCCTGTCTCATAGCTCAAGTCCTCTAAAAGAGGACTAAAATTGAGCGTACTATAACGTCAAACTCTACAGTCGGTTTCAACCGAGTTAAGCTGTGACGCAGGGGTTTAAACCCCTGCCACAATCGAGAAAAGCGCGTTAATACCAACTATAAATAATGCGATAAATTATGTGCGGACGATTCACTTTAACTGCTTCACCTCAAATCATCGCCGAATTCTTCAAACTGTCGGAAGTTCCCGACATCACACCGCGATACAATATCGCCCCAACTCAATCAGTAGCGACAGTCACAGCTTCTTCCCTGCTTCTTCAGCGACAGTTCCAATTTATGCGCTGGGGTTTAATTCCGAGTTGGGCCAAAGACATCAAAATAGGCAGTAAAATGATTAACGCGCGATCGGAAACTGTAGCAGAAAAACCTGCTTTTCGCAGCGCCATCAAGCACAGGCGATGTTTGATAGTTGCTGACGGTTTCTACGAATGGCTGCCGCAGGGTAAGCACAAACAGCCTTATTATTTTCAAATGGCCCAGGGCGCACCTTTTGCTTTTGCCGGTTTGTGGGAAAATTGGGAATCTCCAGAAGCAGAAAAGATTGTATCTTGTACTATAATTACCACCGCTGCTAACGAAACAGTGCAGCCCGTGCACGATCGAATGCCGGTGATTCTCCCTGACACCGCCTGGGAAGAGTGGCTCGATCCTGCTGTTAACGCTCAGCAAGTTTTGCCGCTGTTAAAGCCCTATACTGCCGCAGCAATGACAGCAAATGCCGTAAGTGCGATCGTCAATAATCCCACCAAAGACAGTCCTGAGTGCATTCAAGCAATTGAATAAACGCAGTCATTAGTCAGCAGTCAGCAGTCAGCAGTCATGAGTCAGCAATTAAAACTTAATAAATGTCGCACAAAGATTGCTCGCTTATAACAACAACTAACAGCTAACAGCTAACAACTAATGACCAATGACTAATGACCAATGACTAATGACTAAATTAACTGTCGTACATCCGCGCTTCAGCAGCCTCTGGATTTTCCTCGCAATACTCGTCAAAAGCCGTTTTGTCGAGCTTCATCGATCGCTGATGAGCAGCCTCAGCCTGCATTTCCTCTACAATATCCCAGGCTACCGCGCACTCTCTCGAAGTAGCGCCTTTCTGGGCACAGACAGTTCTGGCATCGGCGATCGCATTTTCGATTTCTTCCTCAAATAAAACACTCTTCGGCTTCTCAACAAAATCGCTTTTTGTCAAGATATCCGTTACCGAAATAATCCCAAGCAGTTTGTCCTTAATCACCGGAG
>JBDTEI010000245.1:0-7796 GCA_039922675.1 Microcoleus sp. | reverse complement strand
CCAATAACCAATAACCAATAACCAATAACCAATAACCAATAACCAATAACCAATAACCAATAACCAATAACCAATAACCAATAACCAATAACCAATAACCAATAACTAATAACCAATAATAACTAATGAGCGATTTGATGCCGACAAATATAGAGGCAGAAGAAGCAATTTTAGGCGGGATTTTAATTGACCCCGAAGCAATTTCCCGAATTGCCGAACTTCTGCGACCGGAGTTTTTTGCCATCACCGCTCATCAAGTCATTTATCGATCGGCATTAGGGCTATTTTTGCAGGGTCAACCGACCGATTTAATGACCGTAACGACTTGGCTAACCGATCGCAACCAGTTAGAACAAGTCGGAGGACTAACTAAATTAGCACAATTAGTCGATCGCACAGTTTCAGCAGTCAACATCGACCAATATGCAGCCCTAGTTGAAGACAAATATCAGCGCCGCCGATTGATCGAAGCTGGCAACAACATAGTACAATTAGGTTACGAGACAGCAGCCCCACTAGAAACAGTCTTAGACCGCGCCGAACAAGAAGTTTTCGGCATCACTCAAGACCGCCCGCAACAAGATTTAGTATCGATCGGCGAAACCCTAAACCAAACATTTCAAGATTTAGAAAATCGCAATGAAGGCCTCACGCTTCCCGGTATTCCGTGCGGTTTTTATGATTTAGATGCGATGACAGGAGGCTTTCAGCGATCGGATTTAATCATCGTTGCAGCCAGGCCGGCAATGGGCAAATGCAATATAGGTAGTACGCTTGTAGTACAAAGTAATGGCAGCCTTGTCACCCTTGAAGAAATCTATCAAAAACGTCAAGCTGAATTACTAACTTTAGGAGAAGATTGGAAATTTCACCTAACTAGACCATCTGCTTTTATAGATGATGGAATTAAGCCTGTATTCCGCGTCACAACAAGACTCGGACGCTTTATAGAAACTACAATTACCCACCCATTTTTAACGATTAAGGGATGGCGGCAGTTGGCGGAGATACAAGCAGGCGATAAAATTGCTGTGCCCCGCAGGATGAATATTTTTGGTAAAGAAACCATCCGCGACTGTGAAGTTAAGTTATTGGCTTATCTAATTGGTGACGGTTGTTTGACACGCAGCGCGCCGAAGTTCACTAATGGAAATACTGCTATAATGCAAGATTTTGCTGAAGCTGTTGCTAGCTTCGGAGGTCTTAAACTGCGCTTGAGCGAGCAGGAGAAACGTACACCAGAATATTACGTTACGGGCAATAGAGAAGGTTACATAGATAAAATAGACTTCTTTGGTTCTAATTTACAAACAATCCTTCAAAGACAAGATTGGTCTGCTCAAAAACTAGCTCAAAAATTGGAAGTGACACCAGTTTTAGCATCATCTTGGGTACAAGGATTGGCATTTCCAAAGCAAGAATTATTTGGTCGCATCTGTGAAACTTTAGATGTCGATCCCAAACAACTAGCCGGGCCGGGAATGCAGGCTATTAATACCCTGCATAAAAACCCACTGAGATACTGGTTAGAAGAATTAGGTCTGATGGAAAAAAATGCTCACCAGAAAATAGTACCAGATATAGTTTTTAAATTGGAGCGATCGCAAATTGCCCTATTTCTCAACCGTCTCTTTTCTACTGACGGGTGGGCAACCCTACTTACCAGCGGTCAATCTCAACTAGGCTACTGTTCTGTCAGCGAAGAACTAGCTAGACAAGTACAGCATTTACTGCTGAGATTTGGCATCATTGCCGCCCTCAAAAAGCGTTCTGTCAAATACAAAAATACTCGCAGACCAGCTTGGCAAATCGATATTACTGATTCTATATCAATCAAAACATTCATATCAGAGATTGGGATTTTTGGCAAAGAAGAAGCATTATTTAAAGTTAAAGAAGCCTTAGAAAATAAAGAATACCAAACTAACCGCGATTTAATTCCTGTCGAGGTTTGGGAATACATAGCATTAGCTAAAGGCAACGAATCTTGGGCATCCTTAGCAAAACGCGCAGGTATCAAAGGTTATTCCAATATTCACGTTGGTAAACGCGCGCTGTCCAGGCAAAGACTTTTAGTTTTAGCAACTGCTTTAGATAATTCGTGGCTGAAACAACTGGCAGATAGCGAGGTTTACTGGGATGAAATAGTTTCGATCGAACCGATGGGAAACAAGCAAGTCTACGACTTAACTATCCCGGAAACGCACAATTTTGTTGCTAATGATATCTGCGTTCATAATACGGCTTTTTGTACAAACATCGCCCACCACATCGCCGCTGGACAGCAGAAATTGCCCGTTGCCATGTTTAGTCTAGAAATGTCGAAAGAACAGCTAGTGCAGCGTATTCTGTCCAGTGAAGCCAAAATAGAAAGTAACCGCTTGCGATCGGGCAGAATCAGTCAAAACGAATGGGAACCCATCAGTACAGCCATTGGCAACTTATCAGAACTGCCATTGTTTATTGACGATACTCCGAATATTACCGTGATGGAGATTCGATCGAAAGCCCGCCGCCTCCAAGCCGAACAAGGCGGAGCTCTCGGATTGATTTTGCTAGATTACCTGCAATTAATGGAAGGTAGCAGCGACAACCGCGTGCAAGAATTATCTCGAATTACTAGAGGCCTTAAAGGTTTAGCCCGCGAGCTCAACGTGCCGATTATTGCTTTGTCTCAGTTGAGTCGAAGTGTGGAAGCGAGGACAAACAAGCGGCCGATGATGTCGGATTTACGTGAAAGTGGATCGATCGAGCAGGACGCCGATTTAGTCATTATGCTCTACCGAGATGAATATTACAACCCCGATTCGCCCGATCGCGGAATTGCCGAAGTCATCATCACCAAACACCGAAACGGCCCCACAGGCATCATCAAACTATTATTCGATGCCCAATATACCTCATTCCGCAATTTGGCATCTCCGAAGCGCTCTTAAGAAGGAAGGAAGAAGGAAGAAAGAATACACAGCAAGCTTGAGCACGATCCCTATTTTACGTTTAATTAGGTCGATTTACTTAAATCAACCAGGACTTACGTAGAAACCCGGTTTCTTTGAGAAACCGGGTTTCTAAACACCGTAAAAGTTTAACGCTTAGTTAAGTTGAGCTACCTAGCCAGCGATTTTCAATAATTCCACATCAAAAATCAGCGTAGCATTAGGAGGAATCACCCCGCCCGCACCGCGAGCACCATAACCTAGTTCAGGGGGAATAATCAACTTGCGGCGTTCTCCAACTTTCATCGTACCGACACCTTCATCCCAACCCTTAATTACTTGACCGACGCCAATTTTGAACTGAAAAGGAGAATTGCGATCGCGCGAACTATCAAATTTCGTGCCATCCTCCAAAGTGCCAGTGTAGTGCACCACAACCGTCTGCCCGGTTTTTGGAGTCGCCCCATCACCTTCTTTCAATTCAACATATTTCAGACCTGAAGCTGTGGTGACAGTTTTCTCAGTATTATCAGTCATGTTATTGCCAGCGATAGTAGCTGGTTCCTTTGGTAAATTAGCATCAGCTACTAGCAAGCTATCTTCAGTGAAAGACTTCGCTGAGAGTATCTCCAGCGCAGCATCCGTTACAGGATTATTCACTTCGGAGGCAACTGCTGTAGGTACATAACCGCTCATTTGAGCGACTATCAAAAACACAAAGCAAACGAGCATTACCCCCAAGCTGACCAGAATTCCTTGCAAAATTAATCCTCCTGACACTTTTAACGGCGATATCTCAGATATCTAAGACATCTAGTACAACAAGAACTACAAAATTTTATCTGAACTTTTCCGCCCAAAAATGGCGGGGGCCAGTTAATTTTAAAGGCAAAAGAAAGTATGAAGTCAGAATGTTTGTAATTCTACCTTCTGCTTTCTACATAAGTGCCTGATTGAGCTTTCTGCGTTCGGGTGACAATTTTATCACAAGATAGCAGCTCAGCGCGATCGCCCGTAAGCGTTCCTTGCAGCTATTGGATCGCACTCAGCGCCAGTTACGGTTCTCTAAATCCCGCATCTGACGTTCAAGACGATCGAGCCTTCCCCGCAACTCATCCATTTCGGACTGTCGGGGAACGCCCATATCTTGCAGCATATTCCGGAGTTGGCGCTGCAACTGGGTATCCCAATTTCCCTGCTCGGACTTGAGATGTTCCGTCACGTCATCGACAAAGGTTTTGGCTTGTTCGGGATTGATTTTCCCATCTTTGACCCATTGCTCGCTGGCTTCCTGCAATTTTTCCGCCACCAGGGAGGTAGTACCAATGCCCAGCATTACCAGTTGTTTGAGTAAGTTGCTATTGTTATCCATAGATTTTTCCTACTGTTTGCCCCAAAATACCCGATCGGCTCAGGTCGCCTGCGGTCGCTGCGAAACCCTTTGTACAATGTAAGTTACATCAGCACTGACCTACCTTTCTATTTTGGAGCATCCAGCAGCCTGCTGGCGAGTCTAACCCACCAACGGGCGTTCGGAAAACCCGCTAATTTGCTGAACGACAAAATCACCCAATCACCCTGTTGTCTAATGCCTGAGTGCCCCCGCTGTCACCAACCTGTAGGCGTCCGAGCGATCGCCTGTCCGCATTGCAAAACCCCTCTCAAAGCTTTCGGTCATCCGGGTATCCCCCTTTATCGATCGGCATCCGAAGAATTTTTGTGCACTACGTGTATTTACCACGAAGACAACACCTGCAACTACCCCCAGCGTCCATTTGCCAAAGAATGCACGCTCTATCACGACAAATCCGAGCCGCTAGTGCCGCAGACGAGCCGTTACATCAGCGGCGGCTGGCCGCAATCAATCAAAAATTGGTGTCAGCGCAATCTCATTTGGTTTGCTTTATTTGGTTTAATTATTATTAGCATTGCCCTCTCCATTTGATTGACTTGTATCAGGTTAAGAATAGATATATCGCCCAAAATTAAATAACAAGCTTTTCGGTCTTTATTGCCAAAAAAAGCACCTATATTTCGCAACCTAAAATCTAAAATCTAGAGATTAAAGTTGCAATTTAAAATCTAAAATTTGTACTGAGCGAAGCCGAAGTATTTAAAATCTAAAATCTAAAATCCCATGACTTCTAGAATCATTTCCGATTTACCAAAACCCTTTATAGATCACATCCAATTGCCAGAGGAAGATGGAACCTTTGTAAAAAACTTTCAAGAACATCCTCAGAGCATAATTCTCACAGATTCCCTCGGGCCAATTTTGCAGTAGAGACATCCCGACGGACGATATGCGATGATCGGTCAAGATTGCGGCATCTACTGGCGAGAAACCGAACCTGCCGAAAAGGGTGCAGAAGCCCCTGACTGGTTCTATGTTCGCGACGTACCGCCTCTAATAGACGGTCAAATTCGCCGCTCCTAGGTTTTGTGGCGGCTGATTTTGGCAAATCCCAATCGGTGCAAGGTACTGATAGTTTGCAAAACTCCGTCGCGGGAACCTGTCACTGCTACCCGCAAGATCTCTTTTTCTGCCAATGCTGAGCCGTCATTCGGACAATCGGAGTCGTCAGAATTAGTTAAAAACTCTTGTGCCATGATATTTTCTCTTTGTTTTTGGGTTAGGAAAACCCCAAAACCTAGCCGCCCCGCATTGTAACGAAAAGCAGGGCGGCCACAGAGAATGCTAAAATTATCGATTAGGCCTCCAGACTGCTCGTATCAGTTTGGCGGTTAGCTGCTCGTTGCGGTTGGTAGCAGCTTCGGGCGAAGCGGAGGGAGTGCAACTAGATTTTCGGGCCGCCCGGTGCTTCTTTTAAGCAAAGCAACCCATACCACAGAGCATATCCGCATTAGACCTCTTGCAAAAATCCGAAAATACCCTGAAACCATCTGCGTCAATCAGTGTTTATCTGCCCGATATCTGCGGTTGCTCTATGACTCGAAGATTTTTGCAAGAGATCTATTGTGTCCCAGCCGTAAAGATGTTAGTTAAAAAGATAAATTTAAAATTTTTGGCATGAGTTACGTATTTGGTATCGATGGTGGCGGAACTAAAACTATCTGCGTTTTAATGGACGAAAACAGCGTTGTTTTGGGACGCGGCGAAGCAGGGCCGTCAAATTATCAAACCCAGGGAATTGAGATAGTAAAACAATCGATTCAATTGGCGATCGAACGAGCAGTTCTGTCTGCTAAAATCGAGGCGGATAGCACTCTCAATATAGAAGCAATTTGTCTGGGACTAGCAGGCGTGGGGCGTGCCAAAGATGTTGAAATAGTGCAATTTGTCGTGCAGAATTTGGAGTTGGCGAATACTTTACCCGTAACCCGATCGCTCTTACCGAGAAATATTGTAATTTGCAGCGATTGCGCGATCGCACTTGTTGGCGGTACGGGCCATCCAGTCGGTATCGCGGTTATTGCTGGAACTGGTTCGATTGTTTTCGGGCAAAACTGTCAAGGGAAAACAAAACGAGTCGGCGGTTGGGGATATATTTTAGGCGATGAAGGCAGCGGATATGATATTGCCGTTGGGGGTTTGCAAGCTGCTTTAAAGTTCTATGACGGACGCGAACAGTTTACCGTGCTGGGGGAAAAATTTCAACAGCATTTAGGCCTAAATAACCTAGAACAATTGGTAGAAGTCGTTTACCGGCGCGGTTGGGGAGTCCAAGAAATTGCAGCTTTAGCGCCGATTGTCGATCGAGCCGCAGCAGAGGGCGATCGCGTCGCTGACGGCATTATCAATCGTGCTGTGGCAGAATTAACATATTCAACAAAAATAGCCATTTCAGCGCTATTTAACCAAACAGAAAAATTTGAAATTGCGATCGTAGGAGGTGTGTGGAGTAGCGAGGCAAATTGCCGGGGTCGGTTTGAAACGGCCATAAGTGCGATCGCCCCGAAAGCTCAGGTAATTTCGCCCCGATACGAACCAGCTTTTGGTGCAGCATTGTTAGCGTTAAACGCTCTCAATAATTAAGAAAACCGGGCGGTTTCAACCGCTGTCTTATCTTTATCTTCCTTATCTTCCCGATCGCCTCAATTTTGCCAATTTTCTCAATTTTGCCAAATTATAAAATTCTTGATTATCTACCTTATCTTCCGAACGTGCCAAATTCCAGGCTGCCATAATCAAAACATCAAATGAATGCGAAACCACAAACAAATTTAGCATTAGTGCGTTTCTAAGTAAAACCGAACCGAACCAAGGAGACAAATTAGTATGATTACTTCTCAAAAATGGCGTTCAGCAACAGCAGCAATCCTCGCAGCGGGCATTACAGTTGCAACCAGCGCGCCGTTAGTGGTAGCTGCTCCCGCATCAGCTCAACAACGAATTTCACAATTTGATAGCATCCGAATTCCAGCGGGCAGTGTAATTCCAGTCAGCTATGAAAAAGACAAAATTGTTATTACCCCCGATGAAACTTCACCTTTAACATTAACAGTAGCGCGAGACATCCGCGCTCAAGGCAGAGTATTAATCCCCGCAGGTAGCCAGATTGTCGGGGAATTGCGACCTGTAAAAAGGGGAAATCAAGTTGGCACTCAATTTGTTGCCACAGAGTTAATTATCAGCCGCCGCCAACGCTATCGGATTGACGGAAATTCGGGAGTTATTACCAGAACCGAAAGAGTTCAAAAAGGTGCCGGTACAGGTTCGATCGCGTCGGGTGCAGCATTGGGTGCAGCAGCAGCAGCAGCGCTAGCAGGCGTTACCGGCGACAAGGCGATCGCCACTGAAGAAGTCTTGGGAGGCGCTGGCGTCGGCGCTTTAGCTGGAGTATTGTTCGGGCGGCGCAGCGTTGACGTGATCGTGATTCGCCCGGAACGAGATTTGGC
>JBDTEI010000244.1:0-4494 GCA_039922675.1 Microcoleus sp. | reverse complement strand
CTAGGGGGCTACATCGAAGTAATGGGCTTTATAGCGATTTTTTGGCTTAATATACAATAATTTACGATCGACTCCTTGCTAAATTCTACCATTTTGATGTATTTTTTGCTACATTGAATTTTTCGGTGAAACTGAGAAAAGTCAGCACAGTTAAGAAGCGTGCAAGCTTGATCGGGGGTTGGTGGTGTCACTTTGTATCGCACTTCAGGCAGAAGCTGTTTTTCTCACTAATTACATATATCGCAGAGCCTCACTTATGCAATCAACTTCCACACCTGTAGAGACGATCGATCGACCGTTTATCACCTGGCAGCGAATTATCGACTGGGCCCAGGAACACTACCGCTGCCGGACTTTTAGCAAAGACGAGAAGATTCCCGCCAGACCAGGACTGCTTTATTTAGTCCAGAAAGGTTCTGTGCGGCTCGTAGGCAGCGCTCAAGTTAGCGCCACTACGCCGAAGTCGAAATCCGCTCCCAAAATTACAGAAGAAGCTTTTTTGGGCTTCGTCGGCGCTGGTCAGCCCTTTGAACTGGTTGCTCAGTCTCCGTTTACGCTCCAAGCTTACGCCCACGCCGATCACACTCACGTAGTGTGGATGTACTGGCACGACTTAGATAATTGGCCTCACTTCCGCCGGGAAATTTTGGATGCGTTTCGCTACCAGCACCAGCGAAAGCTTCTCTGGCTAAGCACTTTGGGACAGCGCCGGACGATCGACAGATTGCTGGGTTTTCTCACTTTGTTGATCGAAGAGTTCGGCGAACCCTACGTAGCTGAGGGAGAACCGGATGTGGTTCGAGGCTACCGGTTGCCTTGGGCATTGACTCACGCTCAAATTGGTAGCGCCATCGGCTCGACGCGGGTGACAGTGACGCGGCTGATGGGTAAGTTGCGATCGAAGGGTTTGATTAATACTGAGGATGATAATTTAATCTGTTTGCCTGCTAAGCCTACTCCCCAAAAGACGAAAAATCAAAAGCAGGATGTAGAAGCATTCCTCGAAGATTCTCTGGATGACGATCTCGAAGATTCTCTGGATGACGATCTCGAAGAATCTGCATAAAATCCTGCGGGCGATTGCCAACAAATAGCGCGTCGCTATTATAGCAACTCCCCTGACGGCGAGGAAGTTATTAATTCCTAAAACCCTTGCGGAAGATGCCTGTTTTCTTCTTCCTTCTTCCTTCTTCCTTCTTCCTTCTTCCTTCTTCCTTCTTCCTTCTTCCTTCTTCGGTGTACGATGAATTGTGTAAACTTTTCCCGTTCTCGAAAGGTGCGACTGACAATGACCGATGACAAGCAAAAATCTCCAATCCCGAACAATCAGCAACGGGTGGTATTCTGCGACTTTGACGGCACGATAACTGTTGAAGAAACTTTTGTGGCAATGCTCAAGCATTTTGCACCGGAATTGTCGTCTCAACTGATGCCGGAAATGTACGCAAGAAGGCTGAGTCTGCGATCGGGAGTGCGGCAGTTACTAGATTCTATTCCCTCAGAATGTTATGGGGAAATTGTGGAATTTTCTAGGGGAAAGCTGATGCGGCCGGGATTGGTGGAATTGCTGGATTTTTTGGAGGAGCAAAGGGTGGATTTTGCGATCGTTTCCGGTGGTCTTCGGATTATGGTAGAGACGGTTATGGGTGATTTGGCACACCGGGCGATCGCAATTTATGCTGTAGATGTGGATGCTAGCGGCCCTCACTTGCAAGTCAATTCTGAGTTTGAAGGAGATACAGAATTGGTGTCTAAGGTGCGGGTGATGAGCCTGCACCCAGCCCAGGAACAGGTGGCGATTGGAGATTCGCTGACGGATTTTAACATGGCTTTGCAGGCGAACTCTGTATTCGCGCGCGATCGGCTTGCCGAGTATCTAGACGAACAGCAAAAGCCTTATACTAAATGGGATAATTTTTTTGACGTGTTGGAACATTTGTCCCAGAAATGGAATTGAAAGTGAACTAGGAATTACGTCAAAAACAGATCAAAAGCTGAGGATTTTCAGAGAATGAGTGGCGATTTGAGATCGGATTTAATTGCAGCCGCCAAACATTTTTACGATCGCGGTTGGATGGCTGGGACTGCTGGTAATCTTTCAGCCCGCTTACCTGATGGCAGTTTTTGGGTAACAGCCAGCGGCCGCGCGAAAGGGCAGTTAACCCCTTCAGATTTTATCAGAATGAGTTCAGACGGTGCGATCGTTGAGCAACCTGTTGCAGACAGCCGCCCTTCCGCCGAAACCAGCATTCATTTAGCCGTTTACAATTGTTTTCCAGACGCTAAAGCTTGCTATCACGTGCACTCGATCGAGGCAAATTTAGTTTCTCGGCTAACAGCAGGCGATGCAGTGCCTTTACCTGCGATCGAAATGCTGAAAGGTTTGGGGGTGTGGGAGGAAAACCCGCAGGTGGCGATACCCCTATTTGCAAATTATTTAGAAGTGCCTAAGATAGCCAAAGAAATTTGTGAATATTTTGCCGTTTCATCACCCTCTGTACCCGCTTTGTTAATTCGCGATCACGGCATCACAGTCTGGGCAAACTCGCCAGCCGCCGCCTACAATTACGTAGAAATCGTAGAATACATTTTTCGCTATACGATCGCAGCCCGCCAATTAAATTTGGATTTTAGATGTTAGATTTGAGATCGAGCTGTGCATCAACTCAGAGGCGTGGGAATTTGAGATTAGGAAACGAGCAAACATCAAGAAGAGGCAACAATCATGGCTAAATATACCAGAGTTTTATCCATAGATGGAGGAGGAATTAGAGGGATTATCCCCGCGCAAGTTGGAGTTACCATTGAGTCAAAGCTGCAACAAAAAAGCGGCAACCCAGATGCCAGAATAGCTGACTATTTTGATTTAATTGCCGGCACGAGTGCGGGAGGAATTTTAACCTGCATCTATTTGTGTCCCGATGCCAAAAATCCCAGCAGGCCTCGGTGGACTGCTCAAGAGGCTGTTGATTTTTCGATCAAGAGTGGTCGCGATGTTTTTAAGAGTTCCTTTTGGCAAAAAATCAAATCTCTCGACGGTTTGATCGATGAGAAATATCCCAGCGATGCTTTAGAAAAATTCTTTTTGGAACATTTCACAGATTGCCAACTCAGCCAACTGCTGAAACCTTGTTTAATTACCAGTTACGATGTCGAAAGGAGAAAAGCTAACTTCTTCAATCAAATAGATGCTAAAAAATATCCAGAAGCAGACTATTTTATCAGAGATATCACCCGAGCCACATCTGCGGCTCCCTCTTACTTTGAAGTTCCCAAAATTTACTCTTTAACAAACGAATCCTACGCTTTAATCGACGGGGGAGTATTCGCAAACAATCCCGCACTTTGTGCCTATGCGGAAGTCAGAAATAAATTAAGAATTCCCGACGAACGCCCAGACAGAGGCCCCACAGCAAAAGATATGGTAATTTTATCGCTGGGGACGGGACAAGCTCAGAAAAAATTCCCCTACGAAGAAGTCAAAAATTGGGGTCAAATTGAGTGGGTTGAGCCTTTGATTAATATCCTGATGACCGGAGTTGCTGAAACTGTAAATTATCAAATGAGCCAAATTTTTGATGCGATTGAAAGACCAAATCAATATTTGAGAATTAATCCAGATTTGAGCAAGGTAGAAGCGCTGCCGATTGATGATGCTTCGGAAGAGAAGATATCAGAACTGGTGAGAATTGGCAAGGAGCAAGCCGAAAAATATAACGAACAGTTGGATAAGTTTATCGACCTGTTGCTTGCCGAGTAGCCAGTCATATTTTAGGGTGGGTTGGGCGCGGCGATTAACTTAAGTCACCAATCAATAAATCTTCAACGGCGCCTAACCCACCAACCGCAGCGCAGTCAGACTAAAAATATATGTTGACAAAGCGTGCAATAATTGCTGTACAATTAGCAAAAATCTATATTTAGTAGTGCTTCGCTTTGTTTGCAATTAATCGCGAGCCATCAGTCATTGGTTAAAAAATACCAAAAAAAGCGCGATCGACATTTAGATGAAACTTTCCATAACAGGTGGTTTCAGCGCTTTTTAGTGACCCTGTTCCTGGGCGGCCAAGTGCTGCTGCGGATACTCCAAGGCAAAATTGACCGCCGCAAAATCATGGAACATTTAGTAACAGTAGGCCTCGATTCTTTGCGTTCCGTCCTGCTAATAGCCTTTTTTGCTGGCATGATTTTTACAGTTCAATCCGCTAGAGAATTGCTTCGGTTTGGAGCAGTTGGGGCCGTCGGAGGTGCTTTTGCTGTGGCATTTTGCCGGGAATTAGCACCAGTCTTAACGGGGGGCGTGGTGGCGGGACAAGTAGGTTCGGCTTTTGCGGCGGAGATAGGAGAAATGCAGGTGACGGAACAAATAGACGCCCTGTATATGTTGAGAACTAATCCGGTTGATTATTTGGTAGTGCCGAGGGTGATAGCTTGCTGCGTCATGCTGCCGATTTTAACAATTTTTTCGGTAGCGGTGGGGATTTTGGGAGGGCT
>JBDTEI010000243.1:0-4433 GCA_039922675.1 Microcoleus sp. | reverse complement strand
CCCTTATGCTGCACTTTCACCGTTTCACATCTGGATTTTTCCGCGCCGACATTCCTCTTCGTTTGATGATATTACTGATGCGGAAATTACGGATCTTGCTTATACTTTGAAAACTGTACTCGCTCAGCTTTATTACGGATTGAACGATCCTGATTATAACTATAATATTCGATCGATACCAACGGCCGAACAGGGGACAAAATACTTTCACTGGTATATCGCAATTATTCCCAGAGTGACGAAGCAGGCTGGGTTTGAGTTGGGTAGCGGGATGTTTATCAATACTGCTTTGCCGGAGGAAAGTGCTGAGTTTTTGCGCTCGATCGAAATTCCTGGCGACAGTAATTTCAGGCTGATTTAAAGTATCCTAAATTACAATACGTTAAAGGATGTCCGAGGGAAAGACTGGAGAAGATTTGACGAGTTTTAATCATTTGTTGAAATAGACAATTTAAATCTGCAACAGCTTAATTTACGTTCAAAATTTATCAACGTACAAATACTGATGGATTTTACCAAACTCAGAATAAACTTTCGACATACTGCCAGCGGTCATCGCTAAAATTAGCTCTCAATATATCTCTGATTTTAGCATCGATCGATAATCTATCCTCGCCAGAGTCGCCACTCTCGCCGATTTCGCAACTGTCATCAGATAGATGTTCTTGGAGGTGAGCCAGAGTAGTGGCGAAATTAGCCAGAAAATAATGTTCGTCCACCCACGCTGTCGGATCTGGGATGCCGGGACTCCCAAAAGCCCGATCGACTAAATCTTGTTTTGCAGAATCATCAGTCTGGTTTTTCATAGGGCCCATTTAGATAGAATTTGCAACTTATCCCAATCTTAAGCTGAATTTTGACGGCTGGTGCGATCTAGATCGACCCAAAGCAGTGATAAATTTGTGTCATTTGTGCGATCGCGATCGAGCTTGTTTTTGTCCATGCGTGTTATCATACCACATCAAACTCGGCTATCCATAATTTTCACATCAGGCAAAATAGACCTAGGTACCATTCCATGAACTCCTTTGCGGGGATTGTTGACAGCCTGAGTAATCCGAAAATTGACCGCGAGGGAACAGAAAACATAAGCATCTTCTTCTTGGAAACCCGCAAACTTTTGCAGCCAATTAACAGTCTGTTTTACCGCCATGTCAAAGGCATCATCTAATGTTCGATCGAATCCCATAATCACAATATGAGTGGCCTTTTCAGCAAACGGAAATATATAAAATAAATCCTTGCGCCAGCAGATTTTAATAGTCCCGTTCATGGAAGTTTCAATCACCGTACCATTAACTTCGCCATCTCCCTGTGCCGAATGTCCATCACCGATAGACAGCAAACCGCCGCGCACCGAAACAGGTAAAAATAACCGCGTTCCTAGTTGCAGTTCCTGATTGTCCATATTGCCACCGTAGCGTTCTGGAGGAATAGAAGAACGGTTGACTTCTGAATCAGCAACACCGATAATTCCGAAAAAAGGATGCAGCGGAATCTTAACGTCGCTACCTGCGGGAAATTCCGCAAATTTTTGCTCTAAATCTAGGGGAATAAACCCCAATTTAGGTGCGGCGAAATACTCAGGAAAAACTCCCCATCCCGCGCGAATTGCATTAAATCCTACTGGTAAACTCGGATAAACTTCCTCGATGTGAATCTCTAAAACGTCTCCCGGTTCGGCATTTTTCACATAAATCGGGCCTGTTAGCAAGTGCGGGCCCGGGCCGAGTTGGCGGTTGGGAGGCAAATTTTGACAAATCTCTAAATCGATGCGATCGCCCGAATCGACGGTTAAAGCAGGTTCTAGCTTGGGAGAGAAACCGCCCAAGTGTACGGTTTTGCAGTTAGCCTTTAGAAGGTGGCGGGTCATATCTATTGGAGATTGAGGATGCTTTAATGGTATGAAGACTGTTATATCCCAAATCTAAATCATTTTTGAAAAAGATGCTGTTTCAATCAACCGCACAGAACACAGAGGGCACAGACAAAGAGAATGGAGAGTTCAGAAAATGTGAAAAAAAGTTGATATTTTTTATATTTTAGTCCTAGACGCAGGGATAATCCTTAATCTAGTTTTTTCCAAAAAGTTATCGTTAAAACCTCCATCTTCATAAAAAAATAGGTTTCTTTGACCTTGATACAGCACTTACGGCTATTATGAAGCACAGTTTTACTCGTATGCCTTTCCTGTCCAAACTTTTGATAATGTCTGCGTACCTCATAGCAGCCGGAAGTGCTGTATCTCAAAAAAATTATCTGCTATTTTATACTAATCTATTAACTTTTTGATAACCTTCAACATCGAAAATCTAAAATCGATCGCTGCTTTTCCTTCTGACAACTGACAACTCACAACTGACAATAACTTATGTTAACACCATTGCCCAACCAAGTAGAAACGCCCCAGGCTTCTGCGCGCAATCCCTGGTTTTTTGCAGTTTTGATTTTGCTCCTCCTATTATTAGGTTTTATAGTGCAATCTTACCTCAACAAACCCAAACTTTTAACCGATCCGTTTCTGCAACTCCCAACAACAAACTCGGTACGAGTTGTCTGGTTTACTGAGTTTCATGGTACTCGGAATATTGTTGCTTACGGCCCAATTTTGAGTCGAATTGCCACTGCAAATACTACTAAGCTAAGTCGCACTCGCGAAGACAAAGATTCGCACATCTCTGATGAAATGAAACAGGGCATAATTGAGGGGCATTCAATTGTCCGAGACATCTGGCGTCACGAAGCAGAAGTTACCAATTTAAGACCGGGTGTTCGGATTCCTTATCTAGTGACTAGCGAAAGGAAAGACGGCGCATCTGTTAGCAGCAAAGTTTTCAGTCTTTCTCCGACACCAGCAGCGGGAATTGGGCTAAAAATTCTTTTCACTTCCGACCATCAATTGATGCCGATGACAGCGGCTAATCTCCAGAAAGTTACAGAAACAATTGACAAAGTTGATGCAGTTTTCATGGCTGGCGATTTAACTAATATAGCCGATCGCGCTTCCGAATGGTTCGACGACTACCGAGGCCGCGCGTTTTTCCCCGGTTTGCAAGGCCGCGCCTTCTCCGAACTGGACAAAAACGGCGTCAAAACCGTGTACAGCGGTGGCGAACTGATCCAACACGCGCCTTTATTTACGGCGATTGGGAACCATGAAATTATGGGTAGGTTTTCAACTAGCAGCACCCTCAATGACCAGTTTAATGATCCTTTCCCCCGCGCTGCTATCGATAAAATATATCCATACCTCACTAAACAATATGTGGTGAAAGATCAAAAGGTTTGGTTGAAAAACAATAGTTTTAATAGCGATACTTACAACGAAATTTTCAGCTTTCCCAATGACAAAAATTATTATGCTGTGACTTTTGGGGACGTGCGGTTAGTGACTTTGTATGTTACGAATATTTGGCGGACTCCGAATTTAGATCCGGGTGCGAGAGGTCGGTATCGGGAACGGGACGAGGATTTTGATCGTCCTGAAAAATGGGGATACGGACAGCATATTTTTGAGCCAATTGTCAAGGGCAGCGCTCAATATTCTTGGCTACAACAAGAGTTAAAAAGTGCGGCATTTAAGCAGGCTAAATATAAAATTGTGATGTTTCACCACCCACCACATTCTCTGGGTGACAATATTGTACCTGCTTATACTGACCCTGTGCAAATAGTCGATCGCACTTCCGATGGCGAAATTAAGATGGTACGTTACGAATATCCGAAACATCAAGATTATCTGATTCGGGATGTGGTGCCGCTGCTAGAAACGGCGGGCGTGCAGTTAGTTTTCTACGGACATTCCCATTTGTGGAATCGGTTTGTGAGTTCCAGTGGAATGCACTTTTTAGAGACTTCTAATGTGGGCAACAGTTACGGTGCGTTTGTGGGGGGAAAGCGCCGATTTGTGCCGCCGGCATATCGGGAGGATTACAGCGCTATTGGAGACCCGAACGGATTGGAACCTGTGGTGCCGACTGTGGCGCCTTTGTTGGGGAAAGATGGGCGGCCGCTGCCGTATATTGAGAGTAATGATATTACGGCTTTTAGTGTTTTTGATACGGGGAAGGGTACGGTTAGCAGCTATTATTTTGATACGCGGAAACCGGAATCGAAAGTGGTGAAGTTTGATCAGTTTAAGTTGAAAACTTCGTGAGTTTGTGCAGTTTTGTAGGGTGCGCAATGCGCACCTTACCCTATCGTTCTAATTGATTAAACCTTCTCTTTCGCAGGCGGAACCAAACCGGTTTTACTCAAACCAGCATCAATATCCCTGAGCAATTTAAAATCATCTTCGGGTAAAGAATTCACAGCCGAGTATTTTTCCAGAAACGAGAATGCTTGCCGAAATTCGCGCGGCTTGCAGTCGATCGCGCGATCGAAGTGACAAGGTACAATCCTGTCAAAATCCCAACTCGCGACTCGATCCACCC
>JBDTEI010000242.1:0-5030 GCA_039922675.1 Microcoleus sp. | reverse complement strand
ACCGCAAACGACAATTTTGGTTCCTTGCTGGCGATCGGCGTACTGTCAATGTTAATTTTTCAGGTATTCGTCAATATTGGGATGAACATCGGCTTAGCCCCAGTGACAGGGATTCCGCTACCTTTCCTGAGTTACGGGAATGCGTCGCTGCTGAGTAACTTTCTCGGACTGGGACTGGTGGAGTCAGTAGCCAACCAGCGACAGCGCAAGAAGCGTTGGAATTAAGTAATTGGTAATTGGAGCCAGATCTAATTCTGTCAAATAACCCTAATAGGTTTTTAGTGAGGACTTTCGTCCTCATATTTTTTTATTTCCGTCGTCACTACCAACTTAATAACGGTTATTTGACAGAATTAAATCTGAGTAGATTACTCGTTCATATTCTTGTAAGTTGCAACCGCAGAAGGCGAACTCCGGTTTAAATAGCGGAATATCCAATACTTAAATACTGTATCCAAGATAACTGGAAACGTCGCGATGAACAGAAATATAAACTGCCTATTTTCGGGTAGTCCAAAATGCTTCGATAAACCTTCGAGAATTATTTCCCAACCGTGCGGCGAGTGGAATCCCACAAACACATCTGTAAACAAAATAATTATGAAAGCCTTCGCACTGTCGCTGAGTCCGTAAACCACGTCGTCCATGAAAGACTTTAAAATCTCAATCTCTCTCTTGTTATTGACGAGAATCGCGCCAAAGGCAATAAAGGAAATCAAATCGGCAAAAATATTTTTAATTGCTCCACCGCTTTCACCTCGGTATTCCTCCGCTATCTCAACTGCTTTTTCGGTAACCTTCTTTTCTGTTTCCTCTTCTGAAAGCGACGGAGCAATGCCAATTAACTTTTCAAATTTTAGCTGTCGCTCAAATTGCTCTAGTTTTTCAAAGGCTTCTTCTTTCAACTCATAATTTATGAAGATGGGAGCTTTTTGCTGGGTTCTAAAATTGTCAACTATCGGCCCTACAATAAAGTTTTTGGAAATTTGATTCGCCAACAGCGGAACTAAAATCAGCAGCAAAATAAATCTCAGAGAAATGACTGTTTTTACTTTGGAATTGCGAAAATTTTTAACTACGTCTTTTTCTGCTTCCGGATCTAACTCTTTAGTAATTCGATTCAAAGTTCCCAACAGCGATCGGGGTAATAAATTTACCTCTTCAGAGCTAATGTCAACCTCGCCCTTAGTTTGATTAGAATTAGCTGAACCTTTATTTGGGCGAGGTTGAGAACTGCTGGTAGATTTCACCTGCACATTTACGGAACTGACAAGTGGGACGATCGCAGTTGATTTACTATTATTGATATACTTGTCGATGATTCCATCAATAAACTCTAGCTTCTCAAATACCAGAGAGGCTCGATCTTTGCTGTTGAGATCTAATGGGCGGTGACGCTCAGCGCTTTGGCCAGCCTTGGGTTTTGCCCCCACGCGATCGGGCAATTCCAAAAAAGAACGGCTAGCATTAAACTCAACCATTCGGGTTTGGATGACCTTGAGGTATTTTTGAAGTTCGGATTTAAAGTAAGACAGGGTGCTATGTCCGTAATCTCCCGATCGCTCGGAGATTCCTTGGCCCCCAAAATGCTCATCTTCGATCGCCTTAATTGCTAACGCAGCATCATAAGCCTGTTCTAGGGCCCTCTCAGGCGTTTCTCTATACCACTGATTAGCGCTGTAGAGATATTTGACAAACCTGTTCCAAAAAGAAGTATTCATAGCGAGAGCTGATTAGTTGGTCGCAGACATTAGTGATTAAAGCATTCATGGTATGGTAGCAAATTTAGATAAATTGGGAAGCGTCGCCACAGATTCAATTTGGATTGTCGGA
The DNA here is from genome assembly GCA_039922675.1 of Microcoleus sp. GTDB lineage: Bacteria > Cyanobacteriota > Cyanobacteriia > Cyanobacteriales > Microcoleaceae > Microcoleus. Next base: position 3,197 of record JBDTEI010000242.1, on the reverse strand, counting down.
GCCGCCCGCAGTGGCAAAACCGCTCGTTTAGTAGAGCAGTTCAGCCTGTGGAGCAAAACCGTCAAGCATTTGCCCGCAACAGTTTCAAGCCGCAGACGTTCCGGGCGGTGGCGGGCGGGACAAACAGCCCCAGCAATTTTAGTCTTAGCAGCTAACGGGGACAACCGGCTGGAATTAGCCGATCGCATCGCCGTAGCTACCCAGGGAAAATATGCCTTTCACTCCACAACACCCTTCGGTTTTTTTGAGCAGGAAGTATTACTATTTTGGCCACTGCTGGTTCAGTCACTGAATTTGAAGGCTCAATTTCCCCTGCGGCTGCAACCGGAAACAGAATTGGAACTTGCCGCGCGACTCTGGCGTCGCGAATTAGACGAAGGCATTTTGCAACAAACAGGAGTAAGTCCAAACCGAATGGTGCGTCGAACTCTAGACTTATTACAACTGGCTGCTGTCAGCGGTACGCCGAGAGAAGAGATTAAGAGTATTCTCGAACAGGGATTTGCTGGGGATGGTGGCTCCAACCACCTGTGGACTAGCATGGGAGAGTTGCTCGAAAAGTGGCGGGAATGGTGCTTGACGCGGGGGCTGCTGACTTACGGGATTGTTTGCGAACTCTACTGGCGGGATTTGTTGCCAAATGCCACTTATCAGCAGCAATTAGCCTCTCGATATCAAGCTGTGATCGCGGATGATGTTGACGATTATCCGGCTATCAGCGGCTATTTGTTCGATCGAATGCTCGACTCAGGTGCAGTGGGGGCCTTCTCCTACAATCGCGATGGAGGAGTGCGTTTGGGTTTGGGGGCTGACACGGAATACCTATCCCGACTCGAAAGCCGGTGTGGCTTGGTGGAAAAGTTGGACGCAAAAGCCGGTTTAGCCCCAGAAATTGGGGATTTGGCGGTAAGTTTGGCAGTGAATTCTGAGGGTTTTTATCCTTTAGGCTTGAGTTTGCCCGGATCAGTTCGATCGCTCCAAACCATTTCCCGGGCGCAACTGCTGCGAGAAACCGCCGAAATCATCGTGGATGCGGTGAAGTCAGAAGCCGTGGAACCGCAGGAAATTGCCGTAATTGCTCCTGGGATGGATGCGATCGCCCGTTACAGTTTAACGGAAATTCTCGCCCGAAATGGTATCGCCGCCGAATCCCTCAACGATCAGCGTCCCCTATCGACTACGCCTGAGATTCGAGCTTTGCTGACTCTGCTCGCGTTAGTTTATCCTGGACTAGGGCGTTTAGTCGATCGAGACGCAGTAGCCGAAATGCTAGTAATTTTAGGCAGCCAGAAACACCGGGAAGTATTGGAAACAGAAGATTCCAACCCCAATTTCCATCTAAAATCTCAAATCCAAAATCCCAAATCGATCGACCAAGTAAGAGCAGGTTTAATTGCCGATCACTGTTTTTGCCCGGATCTCGATCGACCTCAATTACTAGCAATTACAGCCTTTCCCCGGTGGGACAGAGTGGGACACCGAGCCGCAGCGGCCTACGAGCAAATTGTCGAGTGGCTCGAACAGCAGCGGTCGCAACAGCAGGAGCGGCTGTTGCCGAGTCCAATTGCCCTGCTCGATCGAGCGATCCAGAAATTTTTGATCAACGACAGATACCTAGCCTACGATCGGCTAGCAGCGCTGCGCGAGTTAATGGAAACAGCCACCCACTACTGGGAAATACACGGGCGAATGCAGCGTGTAGAACCAACAAACGGGGGCGAGTCAGAAACCATCGCCCGGTTCATCCAGTTGTTGCGCCAAGGAACCGTCACCGCCAACCCGTTTCCAGTCCGTTCAGAAGGCCCAGAAGCCCAAGCCGTCACCCTCGCCAACATTTTTCAGTACCGCAGCAGCCGCCGCGCCCACAAATGGCACTTTTGGCTGGATGCCGGCTCGCCCCTGTGGCTGAGTGGCGGTGCGGCGACATTGTTTGGTGCACCCTTATTTGTGCGATCGCAACTGGGGCATCCCTGGGAAACCGAAGCAGAAACGGCGGCCGACCAACAGCGACTGCGGCGAATTCTGGTAGATTTGTTAAGTCGTTGTTCCGTGCTTTACCTTTGCCACAGCGAACTAGCCGTCAATGGACAAGAGCAAACCGGGCCGCTTCTGCCCCTAATTAACAGCTCTGTTTCTTGTCAGCAGTCAGCATAAGGCATTCGGCAACAGGCAGGAGGAAAGAAAAATCATGAATGAAACATTTTCATTTTTTCCCCCTCTGGATATATACTCGGGCTTGACTCAAAGCCAGACTTTTAGCTTCGAGGGAAATGCCACGATATTAAAGTGTACCCAAAACAGGTATCAAAACGTGCAATAATTAATATTTTTAGCTCGAAAGATACCAGAGTTAAAAAATATCTATAGCCCTTGCAATTTTGATTTAGTATGCTAGAAATGAGCGAGATTATTAATCAATTTTAAGCCGGATTTATGGCAACAAACTGATATTAATCAGTTCTTAAAGTTAATCGGGATCGTCGTTTAAAGGAGCCAAAAGAATGCCCAGTGCAGTACCAGTTGTTATAGTTGACACAACGCCAACTCCGGCGCCAACGCCAACACCAACACCAACACCAACACCAACTCCGACACCAAAACCAACTCCGACTCCAACAGCAACGCCCACTCCGGTGGATGATACATTTGGCGGCATAGACGGCACATTGGGCGGAGGCATAAGTACCTCGCCCGCAGTCGTCGGTGGTGTGCTCCGCGGCACAGAAACCAACGACTCCTTAGTTGGCAGTCCCGGGGCCGACGCGATTTTCGGGCTGCAAGGCAACGACACTCTGCAAGGAGGCAGCGGCGACGATTTAATATATGGTAACGAGGGTGACGACCTGCTATTTGGCGGGCCGGGCAACGACACCCTCGACGGTGGCTCGGGCAACAACACCCTGTACGGAGGCAAAGGCAACGACTTGCTACTTGGCGGCGTCGGCAGTGGCAACAACTTGCTATTTGGCAATGACGATAACGACACGGTACTCGGAAGCAATGGCGACGACACCCTGTACGGGGGCAAAGGCAACGACAGCTTGCGTGGCGGGTTGGGTAACGACCTGATGTACGGGGACAAAGGTGACGACATCATGTGGGGCGACGAAGGCAACGACACCATGTACGGCGGCGACGGCAACGACTTGCTATTTGGGGGCGATGGCAACGACTGGCTCTACGGGGGGGCCGGCGCG
>JBDTEI010000241.1:0-3730 GCA_039922675.1 Microcoleus sp. | reverse complement strand
AGAGCGGGTGAAAACCACAATTGAGGGTATCAGCGAGCAAACTGTGCTCAGCTACATCGACTACATGAACGCCTTCGACTTCACCCCAGCCGTCGGTTTATTTGCTGAAGAAGGTGCCCTGCAACCTCCTTTCCAAAAGCCGATCGTCGGTCGCGAAGCTATCCTCAACTATATGCGGGAAGAGTGCATCGGACTGAAAATGATGCCTAAGCAAGGCCTATCCGAACCCGCAGAAGACGGCTACCGCCAAGTGAAAGTCACCGGTACTGTCGAAACTCCTTGGTTCGGGGCGAATGTGGGTATGAACATCGCATGGCGGTTTTTGCTCGATCCTCAAGGTCAAATTTTCTTTGTGGCGATCGACTTGTTGGCATCTCCTAAGGAATTGCTCAATTTGATCCGCAAATAGAATCTTCTTGTTTGACTGACCACACAAGACTCTACAGAAGCCCAGATGCCTTAAGGTGTCTGGGTTTATATTATTTTAGATTTTAGATTTTCTAATGGGGGGGAATGACTGACTGCATAAGGATTTGGAGCTTCCCTACCGTTGCATTTTTTTTGAAAGTAGAATTGATTTCGCTCGATCGCTCAGAAAGCTGCGCGAGGCGCATAGGGTTCTTCCTTTTTCAAAAAAGAATTATCTGCCCTAGCTATATCTTTTGAGGGATTTGCTGCGACAAAGAGAATGATTACAGTAGATTTATTAATCTCAAATCACTTCTTTTATGACCGCCACAACTCGACCTATTTTAACTCGCTCTATAAATATTGCCGGCCTCACAAAACCTGTGGTACAGCGATACTTTGAAACTTTCAACGCGGGTGATTTTGAAGCGACCGCTAATTTGTTTGCTAAGGACGGAGTTCTGCACGCACCGTTTGAAGAGCCTATTATCGGAAAAAGCTCGATCGCCACTTATCTAAAAACAGAAGCGCGAGGAATGCAGCTCGAACCCCAGCAAAGTGTCAGCAAAATTTTAGAAGATGGGATAGTTGAAATGCAGGTCAGCGGCCGGGTGCAAACTTCAGCATTTGGTATTAATGTCGGATGGCTGTTCCTGCTCAATTTTCAGCAAGAAATCCTTTCCGTCACGGTTAAGCTGTTAGCTTCTCCTCAAGAATTGCTAAATCTGCGCCCTAAGAAATTTGATGCTTAATATAGCAATTCTCAAGTGAGCGAAATACCGATTGGTAATTGGGAAAAAGGTAATTGGTAAGAAAGCTACCGCAATCAAATTGGTTTGTAGTCAGGAAGACCGTTCTCATTGAAGCGCCACCAACGGTATAAAAACCCGGTTTTTTCCGTATTTGTGCGCCGGTAACACTACCTATAGCAACCGCGCCCGACGGTTAAGACGTTCTTAATTCCTAAAACCCTTGCTTTTACTACTTTTTCATTCCTTCCTTTCTTCCTGGCTTCTTTTCACCCTGAGGGAAGCCGAAGGGCTTTTTTCTCGACAATTTTACAGTCTCGCATTACGTGGACGAGACTTCATAAAAAATAGGCTGTCACGCACCGTGCGATAGACAGCCACTAGATTCAAAAATTGCATTGCCAATTAGTAATCACTAATCACTAAGCTGTTCCCAATTTAAATTGCATATTTCGGGTGGCGCAGGAGTGCCAACCTCACAAGAGTTTGATTATTTCTTTATATGCAATTTAAATGCCGATTAGCTTAATAATGAGTCATGACTAATGACTCATAACCGATGACTAACGGCTAATTAAGATTTTTCCGGCAAACTCGCTTCCAATTTCAGACAGTTGCGACCGTCTAACTGCAAACTGTAGTCCACCCGATCCATAAGTCTGCTCATAATCAGCCAGCCATAGCCGCTTTCCTGTTTAGCTTCCGGCCTCGGGGGACTGTAAGTATCCATTTCGTAACCTTTACCGTAATCCCAAATTTCTAAACCAATATCCCGATTTTTTAAATTCAAGCGAATTAATACCGGCAGATTGGGTTGATCTTTGTGAGCATGGCGGATCACGTTAGAATAGGCTTCTGCTAACACCAAGCGCAAACGATTCGACTGACGCGGCCAATCGATATGCTCTCCTAGCTCAACTTCCAAACTGCTCAGCAACCAATTTTCAACAATTGTTAAAAACCGCAAGTCGCTTGGTACCTGAAGCTCAGTATTCATAAAAAAATCCTGTAAGTTGGGAAACCTGTGTCTTCTGACCAGGGATGAAACATGACGCACCGAATTTATTTGGCGTTAATATTTGCCGCTACATAGAGGATACTCAATCGCGGGCGATCGATGCAATAGACTTTTTTTGAAAGCATCGATCGAAAAGCATCTGTTAAAAGTTAGGCTTCGACGCGCTAATTCTGTAACTTTTGCCGTTAGCGAAGCTTGCAGCTATTGGCTCGCCCGCGTTCTCTGCGGTAATCTTTAGGCTGTCAACTGATCACTTGAGTTTTTGAGACCCGAAGCCCCCGACTATTCGTCGGGATGGCTGACAGATTCAGAGAACCTCCAGAGAGAGTATGGTTTGGTCGTCTTCCTGAATGGGATTGTCAGCTCGGATGTAAGCCAACAAATTGTCCAAGTTGAAGGAACCAGGCTCCTCAATCAAAAGTTTCCAAAGCCCTTCTTGTTGTAGCATAGAACGAGTTGGTTGACCTCCTGCGACCGCCGCAGTGGTCACACTAGCTTCAGTAATCCCGTCACTCGTCAGCAGAAATACATCTCCTGACTTTAATTCGATCGCACCGGCTTTACCTTTCCAGACTGGCAGTATCCCCAAGGGAATGCCGCGAGCTTTCAGGAAATTCGGCTCTGCTGGCGTTCCACCGCTAGCGGCCTGAGCTTGCACTTCGGAGTTAGACCAAACTATGGGGTAAATGTGACCGGCATTAGCAAAAGCCAAGTGTCCCGTTGACGGAGTGTAACGAGCTACAACCATTGTAATAAAATGGTTGTTCCCGATCAGGTCGTCAGACATACTGCTATTCATATTCTGCATAACTCGATCGGGCTCAGGAGAAATTTCTTGAGAAAGTTCGCGCCGCATCACCGAAATCGCGCTAGCCATAAACAGAGCAGCCGGAACACCCTTACCCGAAACATCTCCCACCGCTATCCAAATATCCCCTTGGGAGTGGACGTAAACTTCAAAAAAGTCGCCGCCAACAGCCCGCGCCGGATAGCAACAAGCTTGCACCCTGACAGTTTCAAAATCCGGCCAACTTTGGCGCAACAAGTTTGTTTGGATTTGGCGGGCCACTTCCAACTCATTTTGCATCTGCTCGGCTAACTCCAGAGTGCGCTGGTAGAGCTTCGCTTGAGACAGGGCGAGAGCAGCTTGAGCTGCTACACCTTCTATTAACTCTATCTCTTCTCCCGACCAAGGATTACTACCGCCAATTTGACACAGGGCCAGTACCGCCAGCAAGTCTTGCTGATAAGTCAGGGGCACAGCAATCTCAACCGAGTTACCATCACCCCCGCTGTTGGCGTTGACTTGAGTTTGGCGGCTAGCTACGGCTTGAACCAGCAAATTTTCATCAAAAGCAAAGCTGCTGGCTTCGGCGGTTTGGGCTTGGTAGGGGAAGGTACTGGGTAATAGTCGATCGCCATCTACTGGCCGCAGCATACAATAGTTGGCCTCAAAAGTTTGACCTACGGTTTGAACAATAGTTTGTACCATACTAGAGTAATCTAGCGACCCGCGAATCACGCTCATCACCTCATTAAACAGAGATTCTTTGCG
>JBDTEI010000240.1:0-6355 GCA_039922675.1 Microcoleus sp. | reverse complement strand
TATCTACTCCAATCGCCTCTAAACTAATCCTATCATCTACCTTAATGCCGGGAACATATTCTAAAGTCAGCACTTTTTTACTCGTGTATTGCCAGTAGACTTTCGGCACAATAATCTGAGGGAATTCGTGAAAATTATGGCTAAAGCGATCGGAATTTTTACCTTCTTGCACGTAGTCGATTTCTTGATATAAAATCTTAAAAAACTCGTGATAAATAGATTCTAGGTCATACTTGCGCGTCCCAGGCAAATGCCGATCGCAAAAACGCATCACTTGGCGAACCGCCTTCACATCCAAATCAAATAAACTTTCCAAACCCGGACGCTGCACCTTGACAATCACATCTTCCCCGGTGTGCAGCCTCGCTTTGTGTACCTGTCCGAGACTCGCAGCAGCAATGGGTAACGGGTCAAAATCGCGATACAAAGCATAAATATCCTTGCCTAACTCTGATTCTACAAGAGCGATCGCCTCTTCGGAACTAAACTCAGGAACCCGATCCTGCAACTGTTCCAACTCCTTCACATACTCCAGCGGCAGCAAATCCGCACGAGTCGAGAGAGACTGCCCGATTTTAATAAAAGTCGGGCCTAAATCCAGCAAAGTATTGACCAACCAATGGGCGCGAATTCTTCTAGTATGAGCAGAATTATTTTGCAGCAGTCCATCCCACCACAAAAAAAACATAAACTTTCCCGCCGCAGCAAAAACGTCTATTTGTCGTGCCAGCGGCGAATATTTAGAACGTTGCCAACGCAGGAGTTTAGGTGCAGCTTTTGTTAGCATAATATTCACGATCGAGTTCCATGCAGCGCGACAATTTTTCGGGGACAGTCCAGGACGCAGAAACCGGCTTCGATGTACAATAAGACGCGTTGCAGGCCTTTAAAAGAGTTAAAAAAACCGATTTCTGTGGTCAAGACTGCATAATACCATCTCCGGTTATACAACCATAATTAAGTTAGCACCGAAGACGAACAACCCTGATTGATCAATAAACAGAGGACGGTCGTACTCACTACAAACACGCGCTAATTACGGGCAAATAACCGGACATCATATAAGTTCTGGAGATAATCAGCAATCGAGAATCGGCAATTTATACGGGCAACCAGACAAACAATTGAAAAACGAGGATTTGGTAGTGTTTACCACATTTCCGATCTCCCTATCGAGGTAAGTCTTCGCCCGTTTCCCTGCCAATTAATAGCCACTTCTCAACCGAACTATTCTTCTAAATCACAGAATTTAGCTGGAAATTGTGGCAGAGTCAGAGTAAAAGATGTGCGCCACAACTTGTCAGCTTCAGAACTTTCTGCGGGATTGCTAGATACATCAATCGTACCATTCAAGTGCTGTACTAAACACTTTACCAGCGCCAGACCCAAACCCGTACCGGGGATAGCTTGGTCAGTAATGCCAGTGCCGCGGCGAAACTTGTCAAAGATGTGGGGCAAATCAGCAGCAGAAATGCCTGCCCCGAAATTAGAGACCCTCAAGACAATGCAGTTCCCCGCCGAGGAGGCCTCCAAAACCACAGCAGTTCCCGAAGCCGAGTATTTACCAGCATTCGTCAGCAGTTCCAGCAGCACCCGCTTGATACTGTCCAGGTCGGTTTCCAAACTAGGGGCAAACTTCGGCAAATCTACCTTCAGAGTCAATCCCTTATCCGCCCAGTTTTTCTCAAAATCCCCTGCTAAATCTTCTATTAAAAGCTTGAGATCAATTTTGATGAGAGACATCGGAACTTGCTGGGGTTCAAACTGCTTGAGTGCCAGCAAATCGTTAACCAGAGCGGTTTCCTTAGAACACTGCTGCTCTAGAATGTCGAGATACTTAACCCGACTCGCTGACGGCAGTTCAGCTTGTTTGAGCATCAGAATCGCCAGCTTCATGATTGTTAAAGGGGTGCGCAACTCGTGACTGAGAGTGCTGAGAAACTCGTCTTGAATCAGCTTCAATTTGCGCATTTGCTCTAGTTGATTGGCAGATTGGTCGTACAGTTTATCCTGCACGTCGAGACTTTGCTGCAACTGAGCGGTTCTGTCGGAGATTAGGGTTTGCGCTTCCTTGAGTGTCTGAGTTTGGATCATCGCCCTGCTGACTTGAGCGCAGACTGATTCCAAAACTTCTAATTCTTCAGGACTCCAAGCGCGCGGCTCAAACTGCTGCAAAATCAAGAACCCCAAGACGGTTTCCTGTCCGCTGGCGCCCGTGAGTGGAACCAGCAGCAAGCCGCGAATGCCTTGGAGTTTCAAGATTTCTGCGACGCTTTCTTGCTCGTTGCCAATTAATTCTCCTGCGTCAGCGAGGACGAGGGGTTTGGGTGCGGTGTGGAATGCTCGATCGCACAAACTAGATTCCGACAGCCAAAAAGCGGGAGAGTTAATTGGTTTTAAGTTGAGGATTTTGGATTTGGAATTAGCAGTTTTTTCCTTGTTTTTTGTTTTGGCACTCGTGCTTTTTTTCCGCCCATCGCTTTCTGCTATTGTCTGTTTGTTTGCATCTTTTTTCAGAGCAAATTCGCAAACTAATTCGACTTTTGCTTTGGGCTTTTGATTGGGGGAGGAAGTGGTTTTTAATAGGGGGTCTGTATATTTCAACAGCAGGATTTGACCTCTATCTACTTCCAGGGTATCGACGGTATTTTTAATAACTTGCTGCAAAATTAGATCGATTTCTGAACTCGTGTCGATCGCTGCTGCAACTGATGCCAGGAGATTTTTGTATTTAGCTTCTCGCTGTAACTGTTCGTTTAAGCTAGCAATTTCTTGAGTTTTTTGAATGTGAGAAATCGCGATGCCGATCGCGTCCGATGCTGCTTCTAGGCGCTGGCGATCGGCTGCCGACCATTCGTGAGGTTGCGACTTACCAACTATCATCATGCCATTTACAGCCAGTCCAAATCGCGCAGGCGCTGCCAAAATTGCGCGCAAAGGCAGCGGTGTCACTGGGGAATTGGGCGATGAAGCTGCCGGAATCTCCAGATAGTCTGATATCGCTACTATCTCGCCGTCTGCTAGCACCTTTGCGAAGACGGGATGTTCGGGTGATATGCTAGGCGATTCTAATCTTATGGTTTGGGAGAGTTCCGGTGTTGGAGTTGAATCTGCTGCACCGGCAGCATTTGGGCGAGAGTCGTCGGTTCGACTTTGCCAGCAGACATTGGGCATTGCTACTTGTTTGTCTTTCACAGCAGCAACCACACACCAGTCTGCCCCTAAGGTCACTCCCAAAAGATTGGCTATTTGTAGCAGCAGGATTTCTCGATCTAAACTGGTCGCGAGAATTTGGTAAATTTGCCGCCCGACCTGGGCAGGATCGACCTGGTACTGCATAAGACGATCCAGAAATTTTTGGACTGATACTGATTCTGCGATTTGCGGTAGATGCAAAGTGCAAGACTCTGACAGCGATCGGTCGATCGGAGTAAAATCTTGATTTCCCTGGTAATCGATCATGGCAACGAAGCCTTTATTTTAATGATGTTTGAGCCGGCTCGCGCCACAAATATATAATCTATCGATCACAGTCAAGCGGACTGTTATCAGCTTTCTTTGTTTGCGCAGCTTGTCGGCGGGTAACTAAATCTGTGAAAGACCTACTCAGATCCGATCAAGTTCTATTTGGCTGTTTTCTACCCTTCGATCTGTACGGGATGAACTTTAGCATCCTCGAACAGATGAGGATAAATCCCATTGGCACTAATTTTGACCGTTATTTAGTATGAAGCTTTTCTTGAGACCGCTTGGTGACGCCCCTCTCCTGACTGTGTGATGTTTCCTATTTAAGTTTGTGATCTTGATAAATTTTTATTGTGATACAAATCAGCCGATCGAGTGACGCCGATCGCAAAAATTAAGAATCAAAAAATCCCCACTCATGGCCGATTTGAGAGTTTCGGAGTTTTTGCTCGACTACTCATCGATCGCAACTCCTAGAAACGCTCTTGCCCGTTCTCTTGTTAAATTTATCCGACTTCCCTGCTTACTTATTTTGTGCTTCCTGTTGGGCTCGATCGCTATTTTGGCGATAAAGTGCCGTCCGGTTGACAGCAGTAGTGTAGCGGGGATGGTTGGGCGGAACGGCAGCCATCAAATCCGAAGCTTGCTGCCACTTAGTCGCTACTATTAACCAATCCTCGCGAGATTGAGCGGTTTTGCCGTCGGTGGCTGCTTGCTCGGCTATTCGCACAGCTTGTGTAAAAGACTCAACAGCAGAATTAGCAGTCTGCTTAGAAATTTTTACAACAGGTGTTGCTTCCGAGGGACTGACAGTGGCAACTGCTGGGGTGGTGGCTGTTGTGATGTTTGGCACTTGGGAATTGAGTCCTTTGTAGATGGCGGTCGCCGCAGCGAGCAACAACACGGTCAAGCTGACGCCGCCGACGATTCCCCGCTGAAATGGTCGCGGTGGTCGCATCGATCGAGGTGCAGCGATTCTCGGCAAAGCCCGCTTGGCTTGAGCTTGGCGTTCGTGATGGGCCGCGGTCAAACGCTTGAACAAATTCGGCTTTCTGAGTTTAATTTCTTGAGACCACAGCAATTGATTCTCGGGATCGCGACTAATTTCTTCGAGCCACAGCAGTTGGTGTTCTCGCACCAGCCGGCTGTTGATGTTGACTCGGCGAATATTGCGCGGCGAGAGGCCTTCCAAAATTTCTCGGATGCGATCGACCAAACTAGACTGTTCGAGCAGTTGGGATGTTGCAGCTTCGCACAGTAGTTGCAGCACCCCATCGGCAAACACGGCTCTAGCCCTGACGCCGGCCTGTGCCAGTTCATCGTTCAGAATTTGAATAATTGAGGAAACCGAGCCCTCGTGAGCTTGTCGAGCAATATCATCTATTTGATTCGTCATAAAACTATCTTGACGCTTAGCAATCTGTTAATTTTTAATCCTAAGTCTTGGATTAGATTTTTACTAATATACGTTATCACTTACACTGCCAGGTTAAGATGAATAGATGCAAATCTTGCATACCAATCCCACTTAAAATTATCAACACAGCATCGAACTCTAGCCAACAGGAAATAAACTATGGGTAAAGTAATTAGCGGTCAAATTTTTGTTTTAGATGACAACATTGATACAGATCAGATTATCCCTGCCGAATACCTGACCCTGGTTCCCTCGAAGCCGGACGAGTACGAGAAACTAGGTAGTTATGCGATGATTGGGTTGCCCGATCGCTACGGCAAGTTTATCGAAGCAGGCGAAATCAAAACCCGGTATCCGATTATCATTGCCGGCGAAAATTTTGGCTGTGGTTCTTCGCGGGAACACGCTCCAATCGCTCTGGGGGCTGCGGGTGTCAAAGCGGTGGTTGCTTTGTCTTACGCGCGCATTTTCTTTCGCAATTGCTCGGCTACTGGCGAATTGTACCCGATCGAATCAGTCGATCGACTTTGCGACTTATTTGTAACCGGCCAAGAAGTGACGATCGACTTTGCGGGCGATCGAATTATCAACCACACTCAAAACCTAACTTGCTCCCTCAAGCCTTTAGGAGATGTCGGGCCCGTAATTGATGCCGGAGGGCTGTTTGCCTACGCACGGCAGACGGGAATGATTGCGGCTCGCTCTTAACGGCTAAAACCGCTGCAATGTAAGGTGCGCACCGCGCACCTTACAAATATCAGTAGAGCCTCAAATCGCATCAATAAACCTCAATAAAATGCGCTGGTGAGGACTGCTGAAAGGTCGCACATCTCCAGACTTCTCAGAATAGCATTTACCAGCCCGAATATCCTCCGCTGTCAACAACTGCATATCCCAACCCTCCTGCAAAACTAAATCCTTGACATCCGCACTAAGTTGTGAGTGAAAAACATGGCGAACAACATCTCCTTCGACATCGTGACAGAAAAAAGAAACAGTTGCAGGAGCCCAGCTAATTTCCTCTACTAATTCCCGCAACACAGCCTCTTCCACAGTTTCTCCCGGTTCCAAGTGTCCGCCAAACAAAGCCCAATGTCCGGGATATCTGATATTAGGAATATCGTCCCGCAACTGGCATAAAAACTTGCCGTCTTTGTGTAAAATTGCGATCGCAACGTGAATTTTAGTCATAAAGAAAAAGGAAGAAGGAAGAGCGAAGAGGGAAAAATTTGTCATAGGGGCGGGTTCACCAACAATATCGAACACAAACAAACAATTTTAATAAACCCGCCTGCACCACAAAACATATCAAAGCAACATCAAAATCAATGCAATTTTCCTGATTTTCCCAAATATCGTAGAGTCGGGTTCACCCTAATCTATAATAAAAAATAAAAAGCTCCTAAACCCGCCCTAGCTACGACTTTATTTCAGCCAATCTGTAATATAAACGAACAAGCTGTTTATTCAGTT
>JBDTEI010000239.1:0-4437 GCA_039922675.1 Microcoleus sp. | reverse complement strand
TGCGGGTCATTTACTCCGGGTAACTGTACGAGAATTTGGTCTTCTCCTACTGTTTGCACTAATGCTTCGGAAACGCCCAAACCGTTGACGCGGTTTTCGACAATCCGTCGCACTGCTTCTAACATTTTCGAGTCAATTTTGGGAATTGTGGGGGTAGTTTTTACCTGAATTGTGAGTTGTGACCCTCCTTGCAAGTCTAATCCCAGCCGCGTCGGAATTGTTACTATTACAGTAATAGCGGCGATGATTAAAACAAAAATTAGGGCTAATATTGAACGTTGTTTTTGCATACTTATAGTAGTTGACAGTTGATAGTTGACAGTTGACAGTTGTTAGTTGTCAGTAGTTATTGGTTAGTTGTCAGTAGTGATTGGTTAGTTGTTAGTAGTTATTGGTTAGTTGTTATGTGGCAGAAATAATCAATCTGTTCATCTGTGTTTTACTATCAATGTCCTGCTGATAGATATCGTTAGTCTTAGCGACCCACTCACTAACAACTAACCAATAACCAATAACCAATAACCAATAACAACTAACAACCAATGACTAATGACTAATGACTATTTATACTCGCAAAGCTACCATTTTTTGGACGGCTTCAACAATTTGGTTGGGCTGGACAATTGTCAGTCTTTCCAAATTACCGTTGTAAGGTGTAGGAATATCTTGTGAAGACAGGCGCAAAACTGGTGCGTCGAGCTCGTCAAAAAATCGATCGCTAATTGAAGCAATTAGTTCAGCACCAATGCCTCCTGTTTTCATGCACTCCTCTACAATAATTACTTTGTGGGTTTTGCGAATGGATTCGCCGATGGTGTCCATGTCGAGGGGTTTGAGAGAAATTAGGTCGATCACTTCGGGATCGTAGCCTTCTTTGATGAGTGCGGGCACAGCTTGCAGGACGTGGTGCCGCATCCGCGAATATGTCAAGATGGTGACATCTTTGCCCGATCGCACAATTTCCGCTTTGTCTAACGGCACTAAATATTCTGTTTCTGGCAAATTTTCCTTGAGGTTGTAAAGCAAAACGTGCTCGAAAAACAGCACCGGGTTATCATCGCGGATGGCTGATTTTAAGAGTCCTTTGGCGTTGTAGGGAGTCGAACAGGCGACTATTTTCAAACCCGGTACTGCTTGGAAATATGCTTCTAACCGCTGGGAGTGTTCGGCGCCGAGTTGTCGGCCTACGCCACCGGGGCCGCGAATTACCATCGGCATTTTGAAGTTGCCGCCGGATGTGTAGCGCAGCATTCCGGCGTTGTTGGAAATTTGGTTGAAGGCGAGGAGCAAAAAGCCCATGTTCATGCCTTCGATGATCGGGCGCAATCCGGTCATTGCTGCGCCGACTGCCATGCCTGTAAAGCTATTTTCGGCGATCGGGGTATCGAGCACTCGAAGCTCGCCGTATTTCTCGTAGAGGTCTTTGGTGACTTTATAGGAACCGCCGTATTGACCTACGTCTTCGCCGAGTACGAATACAGAGGAGTCGCGGGCCATTTCTTCGTCTAACGCCTCGCGGAGGGCGTTGAACAATAGGGTTTCTGCCATAGGAGGTGAAGCAATGATTGCAGGAGGGTTAGATTAGAATCTTAACCTTTTGGGGTGCGGATAAGGATGCGATCGTACATTTGACAGTTAAGACTTGAGATTTGGGCTACATATATCATAACATTTGTATTCTGTCAATCAATATTTAAGAAAGACGGCGGTTGAAACCGCCCGGTCTTCTTAAATTTCAGCAAAATGTTTTTGCAATAAATCGTGAACAAATCGATAACGCCGATCGCCCGTTTTTTGCAGCAGCAGCCGATCGCCCGCAGCATCCAAAAAACGCCTGTAATCCCAAGGAATGTAGCCACTAGACCACAGCACGAGGTGCAAGATCGAACGGTCAATCGCCGGAATTGGCGGCAGCAAAGCACTAATTACCGCCGCTACAGCACCCAAAATCAACCCCCAAATCGACCAGAAGACTAGGGTGAAAATTAATCCCAAAATCACCCAAATCAGCCCGCTAGCGAGCTTAACTCCAAACTGATACTTGCGGCGCTCTTCGCCTGTTTGCAGCCAGCTAGATGGTATGCGATCGAGGTAAAATTCTTGAATTCCCTGCTGTTCCATCCTTCTCGCCAACCATCCCAGCCATTTGCGAATTTGTTCCGATCGCAGTTCCTTACCTCTCGGATACTGCTTGACTTCCCCGGTCATTTGGTGGCGAATGTAGGCAGTTAACAAATATTTGCGCTGTTCTTCTGCCGAAGTTATGCGCTTCCAAGATTCAATTAAAATATCATCGTAAGCCAAAGCCATCATGCTCAACAACAAGGGAGATTTGGCTAATTTCAGCAACTCCGGCTCTTTCTCAATACTGTACCAAAGTTCGCGGCTTCTGGCTTCTAGCAGATAATTTTTAATTTGAGTTTCTGTCAGAGGTTTCAACAAAACTGCTGCTTGCAGTTTAAATCTAGTCTGGCAATTTTTGTAGACTTCAAAACTGCTGCAAGCTACTAAATGTTTGGGTTTAAATTCGCTAGCAACAAACTGATTGATTGCTTGAATGCAGATATCTTGGCGGTGGCTTTCTACTTCGTCCAAACCGTCTAGTAGAGGCAGTAATTTTTGTTCTGTAAGCCATTTTTGACCCACGGCGGCAGGAATACCGTATTTGTATTGAAGTTGAGCAATTAACCAATCGGCGATCGCCCCAGATTCTGCTTTCCACGATCCGAGTTCAAACAGCACCGGTATTGGTAAATTAGGATCTTGTTCGGCGCGGGAAACTAACACCAGAGCCAATTCTAGCAGTGTGGTGGTTTTGCCTGCACCTGTGGCTCCCAAAATGACCAATTTGCCGCCGGTGCGATCGAACACTTTAGAAATGCTAGCTTTGGGAGGAAGCCGAAAACTCGGGCGGTTTCCGGCTTTCACTTCCACATCCCAACAGCGACTAATACCGAGAGGCTGGGAGTCTTGGCTTAGGTTAGCCAGCACAGCAGCGTGCAAAGACTGCGATCGGCCTGCTTGGACTTCTCGCTTTACTTCCGAAAGTAGTCGATCGCGAGGCGGTTGTAATCTCAAAGGAATGAATCTTGACATTTTAGCTAAAACTGCACCTCGCGCTGGACGCTGATCTTGCCAGATTTGCGCGGAACTGGCTCACAGCAACAGTACCATCACTACAGGTGTCAAGTATAGATGGACTGAAATGATTGTGACAACGATCCAGGTTAAATTTTAGGAACTAATGCGGAAACCTCAGCCTTGATTAAGTATTTTCACTCTAGATGGAATAGCGATCGCGCCAATTTTCCCGGGAAAATCCAGATAAATCTACCCTAACCAAGTATTTTCCCTATAAAAATTCTGGCCTGGGGCCAACTCCGAAACAAAAATTATTAGTATAAATACAGAGGGGTTTTTTATGTCATTTACTTCTACTCAAATCATGATAGTCAGCTTAGCAGGGCTAGCAACAGCCGTGGGTGTAGCTACTGCAACCATACAGTCGGGTGCGATCGAACAATCCAATCCCCCGGTTGCAGAATCGCCAGCAGCCGTCAGAAACCCGATTTTACTCGTTCCGGCGAACAACCCCGAATCTGAACCAGCAGAATCTCTACAAGCAGAAATTCAAGCCGCAGCATCTCCCGCATCTGAACCTCAACCAGCCAAAAGCGCCACACTTCAACCCTCGCTAATCGCCGGAGTCTCGCCGCAAAAAGTTGCTCCTGTAGTTGTCACACCGCCCAATTCCGGCTGTAAAATCAGTATGGCTGTAGTCAGCGATCCGAATCCACCGCTGAATGTGCGATCGCACCCGCAAGTAAGCGGCAGCCAAATAGTAGGAAAACTCAAAAATAATCGCTTTGTTTCAGTCGTCGAAGAACAAAACGGTTGGCTGCGAATTACTGAACCGCCCGGTTGGATTGCCAAAAACCGCACCGAAAGCAGTTGTTCTAATATCAACCAGCAGATTAATTTTATTTCGGGAGGAGATGAGGCAATTGTCAAAGGTCGAATCATCGGCGCCGGCACTCACTCTTACAAGATTCGTGCTACAAAAGGTCAAACCATGACTGTTAAGAATCGGAAAGATGTGTTCCCACTCATTCTGACTCCTAGGGGCAAACTTTTAGGAAATTCTTATCAAGGTAATGAAAGAGAGTGGACGGGTAAAATCCCTGTTACTGGAAATTACACATTTCAACTAGACTCAAATTTCCGGGGATACGAATACGAATTTTATGTGCGAGTCCGATAATTCCCAAGAAGACAGCGGTTGAAACCGCGTCTATACAGACAAAACCCTGATGGTGCGCGGGTTGAAGAGTAGGCGATTAAAATTACCTTCTTTTCTTCAGTCCGCGTCGGCGGACTTCGTTTGTGTAGACGCGGTTTTAACCGCCGTCTTCGTTTGTGTAGATGCGGTTCTAACCG
>JBDTEI010000238.1:0-8836 GCA_039922675.1 Microcoleus sp. | reverse complement strand
TACGATTACGACGGCGAGATTGGGGAGAATAATTCATTATTTGTTTCTGTCAGCCATCCGGGTGATGGCCGAGCACCAAAAGGCATGGCGACAATTATCGCTTCGTCTTTTACTGATACTCGAATGTGGTGGAATTCGGTTGATTATGAAGGATTGAAGCAAAAATACGCTGAAGGGGCGATCGCCCGTTTGAGCGAATATTTCGATTTGACACCTGAAAAAATTGTACACCAAGAATCAGCCACACCTCGCACCTTTGCCCGCTACACAGCGAGAGATCAAGGCGTTGTAGGCGGCATCGGCCAGCGAGTACCAACCTTCGGCCCCTTCGGATTTGCCAACCGCACACCAATTAAAAACCTCTGGTTAGTCGGCGATTCCACCCATCCCGGAGAAGGAACCGCCGGTGTTTCTTATTCTGCTTTAACAGTCGTGCGGCAAATGGAGGCGGAGTTTTGATCCCAGATCGGACGTAAGGTTGAAACCGCGTCTACACAAACGATGTCCGGATGGTGCGCGGACTGAAGAAAAAGACGGCGGTTGAAACCGCCGAGTCTTCAACCCGCGGAGGCGGGTTTTGTCTGTATCGACGCGGTTTCAACCGCCGAGTTTTCCGAGTCTTCAACCCGCGGAGGCGGGTTTTGTCTGTATCGACGCGGTTTCAACCGCCGAGTTTTCTAGACTCTATGACTACTTGATAGAAACCTTTGCGCCCACAGCTTCAAGCTGCTTCTTCATTTCTTCAGCAGCAGCAGCAGCAATAGCTTCCTTAACTGCCTTCGGTGCGGCTTCTACCAAATCTTTCGCTTCCTTCAAGCCCAGACCGGTAATTGCGCGGACTTCCTTCAGAATTGCGATTTTCTTGTCAGCAGGAACTTCTTCCAAAATCACGCTGAACTCAGTTTGTACTTCTACTTCTTCAGCAGCAGCAGCGGGAGCGCCCATCATCATCATGCCGCCACCTACAGCAGCAGCGCTAACGCCGAAAGCTTCTTCAATTTGCTTGACCAATTCAGAAGCTTCGAGCAAGCTCAGAGTCTTCAGTTTTTCTAAGATTTCGTCGGTTGCAGTAGACATTCGTTAAACTCCTAGTTCGATTGTGAATTGTGGATTTGGGATTTGCGATCGTTAATTATTAGTCTTTTGTCTCCATTCGTCAGCGCGTCAATCAACAATGACTAAGGACTAATGACTAATAACTAATGACGTTCGCGATCTGGTACAGCACTACAGTTTATGCTTCTGCTGGTGCTTCTGCTGGTGCTTCTGCTGGTGCTTCTGCTAGTGCTTCTGCTGGTGCTTCTGCTGGTGCTTCTGCTGGTGCTTCTGCTGCATCGCCGTCTTTTTCAGCATAAGCTTTGAGACCGCGTGCGATCGAAGTAGGAACTTGATTGATACCCACAGCCAACTTGGTTGCGACACCGTTGATAGCGCCAGCAATTTGAGCCATGAGTTGTTCCTTCGACGGCAGATCCGCTAATGCTTTAACATCCGCTTCTTTCAGCACCCGTCCTTCCATCACGCCGCCGCGAAGTTCAGTCTTCTTGGAAGCTTTTTGGAATTCTTGGTAAGCTTTAATCGCGCCGCCAATATCTTCTTGCACGAACATAAATGCCGACGTACCTGTCAGCAATTGCTGTATCGGCTGCCATGTTTCATTGCCTTCAACAGCAATGCGCATTAGCGTGTTTTTTGCCACTTGGCAACTGCTGCCTTTCGGACGCAAACGCCGCCGCAAATCTGTGATTTCAGCAACAGTTAAGCCCTTGTAGTCGATCGCGATTACCAATTGAGATTCACTCAAGGTTTGCTTGAGGTCTGCAATAATCTCATTTTTTGTTGCTAAACTTTTGCCCATACTAATTTCACCTCCTTTTAGGATCTCAAACTGCCAATCAAAAACCCCAACCTTATAGCCGGGGCAGAGAATTAAAAATTAAGAATTAGGAATTAAAAGATAGAACTTTTTAATTTGTTTTCTTGAGTTTTTATTTCTTCAGCCTCGGCAGGAAATTAAGCGCTCGGCACCTGCGGTCTTCAGCTTATTGATTTTTGATTAGGCTATCACCAGAAGGCAGACATTAGCAAGGGTATAACGCAAATCTCCTGAGAGATTTACACAGACAGCCGAAGCTGTCTTCTATCTTCTGCCTTCGGATCAATACTTTCTAGGCAGCATCAAGTTTGGTATCGCGCAGGGCACTGATATCGACTTCGATCGACGGGCCCATAGTTGCGGATACGTACAAACTGCGCCAGTAGCGACCTTTCGCACCAGAAGGACGGTTGCGGTCAACAGTTTCTTGCAAAGCATGAAGGTTGACCAGCAAATCTTCCGCTGAGAAAGCTGCCTTGCCAAACATAACATGAACGATGCCTGTGCGATCGGCACGGAATTCTAGTTTACCACCTTTGAACTCGTCGATCGCCCGAGCAATGTCAGTCGTCACCGTACCACCTTTGGGAGAAGGCATCAAGCCGCGCGGGCCCAACAACCGACCCAATTTTGCCACCAACGGCATCACATCTGGGGTAGCAATCAGGCAATCGAAGTCCATCATGCCCTTTTGAATTTCCTCGATCAACTCTTCAGAACCAGCAATATCCGCGCCGGCATTCAGAGCTTCTTTAACTTTTTCGCCCTTAGCAATTACCGCAATTCTGACTACTTGACCAGTTCCTTTTGGTAGCGATACAGTTGTCCGCAACTGTTGGTCAGTATATTTCGGGTCAATTCCCAAACGGATGTGAGCTTCAGCAGACTCGCCAAACTTAGCGGTTGCTGTTTCTTTCAAAAGTTGCAGAGCTTCCAGCGGTAGGTAAGGTCTCTCTTCAACTTTCTTGAGAAGTTCTTGCAGTCTTCGGGATACTTTCTTTGCCATTGTTATTTCCTGGGGTCAGTTGATTTTAGATTTTAGATTGAAGAATTGAACCGTTTCGCTCATTTCAAATCTAAAACATTTGCGATTCCTAGCGAAGTATTACTTCTCCCCCTGAATCGACTTAGGATTTGCGATTGTAGCTGAAAAATCAGGAATTTTGGATTAGCAATTTAGGATTTCAGACTGACAATTAAGAATTGCGAATTAGAAAAAACTTTTTCCCTCTTCTTTCTTCCCTCTTCCATCTTCCTTCTTCCATCTTCCTTCTTCCTTCTTCCTTCAATCCGCGATCGCCACGCCCATGTTTTTAGCTGTTCCCGCCACAATTTTCATAGCAGCGTCAACATCATTAGCATTAAGGTCAGGCATTTTAGTTTCAGCGATTTCTCGCAACTGAGCCTGTGTAATTGTCCCTACTTGCTTGCGATTAGGTTCACCCGAACCCTTATCAATGCCAGCAGCCTTTTGAATCAAAACCGAAGCCGGGGGGGTTTTGAGAATAAACGTAAAACTACGGTCTTCAAAAACCGAAATTTCTACCGGAACCACCAGACCCGCTTGGTCTGCGGTTCTAGCATTGTACTCCTTGCAAAACATCATGATATTGACGCCATGCTGACCCAAGGCTGGGCCGATCGGAGGAGCTGGGTTGGCTTTTCCCGCCGTAATCGCCAACTTAATTACTGCAACAACTTTCTTTGCCATTAGTTAGTTCTGTTTCTGAACCTGATTGAACTCCAATTCTACAGGCGTATCGCGCCCAAAAATCGAGAGTAAAACTTTGAGCTTGTTCCGTTCCGGGCTAACTTCAATCACATCACCTTCAAAATCCTTAAATGGCCCGGAAAGTACCACAACGTGGTCTCCAGCAGACATCGATATTTTGACAACCGGTTCTGATTCCTGAGCGTTTCTGAAGATCCGTTCTACTTCCGAATGACTCAGAGGTAGCGGTTTGACGTGACCCCTGCCGCGCCCGTAGCGGCGTTTCTGCTCTGCCCCGACAAAATTAATTACATTCGGGGTATTTTTAATCACCTGCCACGTATCCTCGTCCATGAACATCCGGATGAGTACGTAGCCGGGGAAGATTTTTTCATCTGACTGCCGCCGGGAACCGTCTTTGCCGACTTTGATCGCTGGAGTTTGCGGAATTTCGACTTGAACGATGCGATCGGCAACATCCAAAGTTTGAATCCGCTGCTGCAAGTTTGCCTTCACGCGCTTTTCGCAGCCTGATGCAACCTGAACAGCATACCAGCGAGCGTCAATTTCCGGCACATCTGGCGATGCTGCCTTTCCCGTCGCTTCTGTGGAATACTCAGATTCTTCTGATGCAAAAGTCATGGCCCAAACACCTTTCCCGCGCCCCAGTTAAAGAAATTATCCACAAAATAGATCAGGCTTGCTGAAAGGATTACCATCAAAAGCACGGCCAAAGACTCGCTAATTAGCTGCTGCCGGCTCGGCCAGACCACTTTGTCGAGTTCTTCTCTAGTTTCCTTTAAAAAACCCGCAGGATCGAACCCCGGCGCAGTCATTTCTTGAGTTTCTTGAGCTTCGTCTTTTTTCGCCACGATTGAATCCCCCTTGCGATTTTAGATTTTAGATTTTAGATTTTGTGAGTGGCTCGCGGCTATCTGATTTTTTGACACTAACCACTTACGCCCAAGTCCAAATTTCAAATCCAAAGCCACCACTTTTTTACAAGCCCAATCCACCAACGGTGTAAATGTCGATCGCCCAAACAGACGATCTATCTGCCACACCGAACATTTGTTGATGGTCTTTGTTGCGAACCGCCCACAAAAATTAATTCTACCCGAAAGTCTGCGGTTTTGGCTGTTTCCAGCCAATTATCCGGGCGCTTTCGGGCAGAATTAAAATTTTGGTGATTCAGCGCGCCCTGGAGGACTTGAACCCCCGACATCAGGTTTTGGAGACCTGCGTTCTACCAACTGAACTAAGAGCGCACAGGTGAGGTTGCTGAAATTCGCTTAACCTCTAGATTTCTATTTTAACACAGTGCGCTCGGAAATGGGAAACTTTTTTTTGAAATTTTTCAATTTCCCATTTTCCATCAACCAAGAGGAAGCTGGGAGCATTCCTACAGAGAGCGATCGAACCGCTGTTTGACGCGAGTAGCTTTGCCCACCCGATCGCGCAGGTAGTAAAGTTTTGCTCTACGGACTTTACCGCGGCGCATGACTTGGACAGTAGCGATGCGGGGCGAGTGAATCAAAAACACCCGTTCCACGCCCACACCTTGAAACACGCGGCGAACGGTGATTGTTTCATTAATCCCGCCGTTACGCATCGCAATCACAGTGCCTTCGTAGGGTTGAACCCGTTCTTTGGCGCCCTCTTTAATTCTCACGCCGACTCTAACAGTGTCGCCCACGTAAATTTCCGGAAGAACTTTGCTGAGTTCTACCTTGACTCTATTTATTTCTGCCGTTTCGAGCGAACGGATTATTTCTGCTGCGCCTTTCATAAAATTTTCCAAAACTCACAATCCCTTATCATATATCGAACTGCCAGTTTTATCTCAAAAAACTTCTATGTTAAATACTTCTGGGGTCGAATTTCTGCAACTGGGGGCAATGGCTGCACTAGCCTTGTACGTCGCCGCCAACTTGGGAGCCAACGATGTCGCTAACTCGATGGGGACATCCGTAGGCTCGAAGGCGCTAACGCTGCGCCAAGCAATAATTGTTGCAGGCATACTGGAGTTTTCCGGCGCAGTGCTGTTCGGGCAAGGAGTTTCCGAAACTCTCGCAACAGGAGTTGTGAATGTAGATGTGTTTTCTGCCCAGCCGCAGGTATTTTTAGTCGGGATGGTGTCAGTGCTAATAACTTGCGGCTTGTGGCTGCAAATCGCTACCAGTCGAGGTTTGCCGGTTTCTTCATCTCATGCGGTGGTAGGTGCGATCGCAGGTTTTAGCTGGGTTGCAGCCGGAATTCATGCCGTTGATTGGGGAACTATCGGCAGTATTTCCTTAACTTGGGTGGCGACACCTTTTGCCAGCGGTGTTTTAGCAGCACTATTTTACAGTGGGGTGAAGCATTGGATTCTCGATCGCCCCGATCCTCTATTGCAACTGCGCGAGTGGATACCTTGGCTGAGTGCAGCACTGCTGAGCGTATTTGGGATAATTGTATTGCCGTCTATTGTCGATGTGGCTTTGGTGCAGACAGGGGCGATCGACTTCGCGCGCGATACATTTGGCTGGAATCTGCCAATTCACGATATTGTAATTGGCATCGGGGGTATTGGGGCGATCGGGCTTTCGCTCCATAGTTGGAAAAAATTAGAGCAGTTAGCAACGGATTCTGTAACGGATGTAACGGATGTAACGGATGTAACGGATGTAACGGATAAGGAAGAGGGAATATTTTCCCCATCTCCCAAACTCCCCCACTGTCCGATCGAGCAACAGATGGCGAGATTTCAAGTTTTGAGTGCTTGTTTTGTGGCATTCGCGCACGGTTCCAACGACGTAGGGAATGCCGTTGCGCCTTTAGCTGCGATCGCCTACATCGAGCGCACAGGTTCCTTTCCCCTAGATGATTTCAACGTTCCCCTGTGGATTTTAGTCCTCGGAGGTACAGGAATAGTCATCGGTTTAGCCATCTGGGGCAAACAAGTAATGGCCACAGTCGGCGAAAAAATCATCCAACTGCAACCCAGCGGCGGATTTTGTGCGGAATTAGCCACAGCTACCACAGTATTATTAGCATCTCGTTTGGGTTTACCGGTTTCCACATCCCACGCTTTAGTCGGTGCAGTTGTGGGAGTCGGGCTGATTAAAGGTTGGAAAACAGTACGCTGGCAAACTTTGCAGTCAATTGGTTCGGCTTGGGTGGTGACAATCCCGATCGCCGCCGGTTTGGGTGCTAGCATTTTCAGCATCGCCCAATGGATTTTAGTTAAATAAACGCAATAGGTTTGATCGTTCGGACTTCAGTCCTTTCTTGGATGCGGACTTGCATTCCGAACGATCGAACCTAAATCATTTAATTCCTGCTCCAAGCAATGTATTTAGCTGTCGAGCCAGCACCTCCACACAGGGCTTTCTCAACATAGTAAGGTGATTCCCAGGAACTCGAATCACCTCTACTTGTTCCGCCGTTAAATCGCTCCAGCCCAGAGTCGGATCTTGAAGGCTCGCGCTCAGCTTTTCTCCCGATCGCAACAGAGTAATTCGGTGCGGATAAATTTTCGGTACATAGCTGAGAGTTGCTTGACTGTTAGCCTGAAATACAGTGAACATCGACGGAATTGCCAGCTCGCGCCAGCTTTTTTGTTTTGACTCTTGAGATAAGATACTAACCATAACAGCCTGTTTCCAATTCCAGCCATGCCAAAAATAAGCTGCTAGATTAAGCAGCTTATTTAATTTAGGAAACCGCCCAGCAATACCGCCAATTTGCACATTTTCCGCAGCAGCCACCAAGCGAAAATAATCGACTACAAAAGGCCAGATCGAGCGCGAAACAGTAGTCAGAATAAACTTGCAACCGTCCCAAACAGAAGGTTTGTTAGCAGCAACCGGCGCTAAAGTATCCAGCACAGCCAGCAAAGCCACTTCATCCCCCGCTGCGAGCAACTGTTGAGCCATCTCAAAAGCCACCAAACCGCCAAAAGACCAACCTCCTAAAAAATAAGGGCCTTGTGGTTGAACTGTACGCAAGGCTGCAATGTAGTCAGCCGCCATATCTTCAATGCGAGTTAGCGGAGCAGTTTCGCCGTCAATCCCCTTTGGTTGCAGCCCATAAAACGGTTGATTTTCTCCTAGCTGAAATGCTAACTCGCAATAAGGAAATACGACGCCAAAGATGGGATGGACGCAGAAGAAAGGCGGATTTTTACCACGCGGTTTAATGGCGACTAAAGGCGACCATTTCTGAGACTTTGTTCCTGAATCTAGCGAATCTGCTAAACCTTCTATTGTCGGATTTAAGAACAAAGACGATAGTGGCAACTCGCGTTCAAATTGCTGGTTAATCTCCTTAATCAGGCGAATTGTCAGCAGGGAATCTCCACCCAAATCGAAGAAGTTGTCGCGAATTCCCACAGGCTCGGTGTTGAGGATTTCCGACCAAATTTTGGCGAGGGTTGATTCGGTTGGCGTGCGAGGTGCAATGCAGTTTTTATCTGTTGAATTGCTAGTGACATTCTCCGGTGCTCTGAGGCGCAGGCGATCGATTTTGCCATTGGGAGTTAGGGGCAGAAAGTCGATCGCCACAAAGGCATGGGGAATCATGTAATTGGGCAGCTTTTCCTTGAGGAAATTGCGCATTTCCAAGGAATTGAGCGCCCGATCGCGATCGGGGACGACATAGGCAACTAGGCGCTTGTTTCCCGACAAATCATCTTCAGCCACCACCGCTGCTTCTTTGACTGCTGGATGCTGCACCAGCAGCGCTTCAATCTCTCCTAATTCTATTCGATAGCCGCGAATTTTTACCTGTGCGTCGGTGCGGCCTAAAAACTCAATATTGCGATCGGGTAAATAGCGAGCTAAGTCACCTGTTTTGTAAATTCGTTCTCCCGCTTTCTCGCTAAACGGATTAGGAATAAATCGCTGAGCGGTTAATTGGGGGCGGTTGATGTAGCCTCGCGCTAAACCAGCACCGCCGATGTACAATTCACCGGGAATTCCGACGGGTACGGGCTGTAAATTTTTATCTAAAATATAGAGTTGCGTGTTGGGAATTGGGCGGCCGATTGGCGGTTTTTGCAGATAGCCAACTTCGGCAAAACTCGACCAAACAGTCGCCTCTGTAGGGCCGTAAGCATTAAAAAACCTGCGCCCGGAAGCCCAGCGTTTCACCACATCCAAGGAACAGGATTCGCCAGCACAGATAATTGTTTGCAGTGCGGGAAGTTCGGCGCTTGGAAGCACAGCTAGCAGCGAAGGCGGGAAGGTAGCGTGGGTAATAGCATTGTC